>JAILEI010000052.1 GCA_024688225.1 Succinivibrionaceae bacterium | reverse complement strand
CGGGATATTGCTAAGTCTGCGGAGCTTTATGCGAAAGCCTGTGAGCTCAGGGATGCCCAGGGTTGCGCTGCCCTCGCATTGATGCACTCCATGGGCAATGGGGTGCCCCTTGACCTTAAGCTCAGTGCCTCTTTCTATGAGAAGGCCTGCCTGCTGGGTGATGTTGAGGGCTGCGCCAACATCTCCAAGATGTACCTCTCAGGAAGCGGGGTGGAGCAGGATCCAGACAAGGCCGTGGACTTCTCAGAGAAGGCCTGCCTCCTGGGCAACATGGAAAGCTGTGCCTACCTTGGGGTCGTCCTGGAGAATGGCGAGGGGGTCAGTGTGGACATCCCGAGGGCCAGGCAGGCCTACGGCAAGGCCTGCGAGCTGGGCAACCCGATCTCCTGCAACAAGCTGGCGGTGCTCGTTGAGGGGGACAGCGCTGATGAGAAGGGGCGCTCCCAGGCGGTGGATCTCTACAAGAAGTCCTGTGAGCTTGGCGATGGACAGGGATGCTCCAACTATGCCGCCCACCTTGAGAGCGGCGATGGCGTAAAGCGCGATCCCAAGCTGGCGGCGGAGGCCTATGAGAAGTCCTGTGGCCTCGGGACCAGCTTTGCCTGCCACAAGGTTGCCGAGATTGCCGCCCGCAAGGAGGATGGCAAGCCTGATCACAAGCGGGCCCTTGAGTTCTATGGCAAGGCCTGCGGCCTGGGCAGCGTGCCCTCCTGCGTGGCGCAGGGCGGCATGCATGAGCGGGGCGAGGGGACCAAGCAGGATCCCAAGCGGGCGGCCTCCCTCTATGAGGAGGCCTGCAACAAGGAGGATGGCCAGGGCTGCCTGGCCCTGTCCAAGTTGCACGAAAGCGGCACTGGGGTCGACAAGGATCCCAAGTATGCAGCCGATCTCCTCTCCAAGGCCTGTGAGCTCGGGGTGGCCAAGGCCTGCTCGGGCCTTGCCGCATTGCACGGGCAGGGTGAGGTGCTGCCAAAGGATCCCAAGCTTGCGGCCACCCTCAACGCCAAGGCCTGCGATCTAGGGGACGCGGCGGGCTGCTACGGCCTGGCCGCCCTCAGGGAGCAGGGTACGGTGGCCGAATCCGATCCCCGTGGGGTGGCGGAACTGTACCAAAAGGCCTGCACCCTGGGCGAGGGGCGGGCCTGCGATGCCCTGGGGCAGATGCATGCCGCGGGTCAGGGGGTGGCCAAGAACTCCCTTGAGGCGCAAAAGAACTTCCTCAGATCTTGTGAGCTCAAGTCCGCCGAGGGCTGCCTGAGCGTGGCCCGCATCTATGAGAAGGGGGACGGCGTGGCGCAGGAACTCTCCAAGGCGCTGTCCTTCTACTCCCGGGCCTGTGAGCTGGGCTCGGGCACGGGATGCTACAGCCAGGGGCAGATGCTGTCCCAGGGCCAGGGTGGGAAAAAGGATCCCCAGCGGGCGGCGGAGGCCCTGGGCAAGGCCTGTGACCTCAATGACGGCCCCGGGTGCGCCAGCCTGGGCCTGCTATATGAGGCGGGCAGCGGGGTGAAGCTTGATCTCAAGCAGGCATCCATCCTCTATGGCAAGGCCTGCGGCCTTCGGGAAAGCAAGGGCTGCCTGGGCCTGGGACTGCTTGCCGAGCGCGGCGAGGGGGTGGCCCGCGATCCCACGCTGGCCTCCTCCCTGTATGACCAGGCCTGCGAGATGGGGGAGCGACAGGCCTGCCTCAACCTTGCCATCCTGTATGAGAAGGGCATGGGCCGCCCCGCCGACCGGGCCATGGCCGCGGAACTCTATGAGAAGGCCTGCCGCCTGGGTGAGTCCATGGCCTGCTTTGGGCATGGGCTGATGCTGGAGGGCGGCAATGGCGGCGATGAGGATCCCGCCAAGGCCGCGGCGGCCTACCAGAAGGCCTGCGACCAGGGCACCGGCAAGGCCTGCCTGAACCTGGCGCTGATGGCGGAGTCAGGCAAGGGCATGCCCCAGGATCAGGCCAAGGCCGCGGCCCTCTACCAGAAGGCCTGTGACCTCGGGGAGGGATCGGGCTGCTTTGGCCTCGGGGTGATCGTGGCCCACGGCAAGGGCGTGGAGATCGACCTCAAGAAGGCCGCCGGGCTCTATGACAAGGCCTGCAGCCTCGGCGAGCGCCAGGCCTGCAACAACCTCGGCCTGCTCTACGATGAGGGCGAGGGGGTGAGGCAGGATTCTGGCAAGGCCGCGAAGCTCTATGAGAAGGCCTGCAGCCTCGACCTGGCGCTGGGGTGCACCAACCTCGGCATCATGCATGATCGCGGCAGCGGGGTGAAGCAGGATTACGCCAAGGCCGCGGAGCTCTTTGGCAAGTCCTGCGAGAAGGGGGACAGCAATGGCTGCCGGGCGCTCGGGGAGTTGCATGAGGAGGGGCGGGGGGTCCACAAGGACGCCGCGCGCGCCGCCGAGCTCTACGAGCGCGCCTGTGACCTCGGCGACGTGCAGTGGTGCACCCGCCTGGGCTTCAAGTACGAGCGCGGCGAGGGCCTTGAGGCCGATCACGAGAAGGCGGTCGATTTTTACTCGCGGGCCTGTGACCTCGACCATGCCCAGGGCTGCCTGAACCTCGGGGTGATGCAGGCCAATGGCCTGGGCGGGGATCAGGATCCTGGCCGGGCGCGGGTGAGCTTTGCCAAGGCCTGCTCACTGGGGCATGGCGGCGGCTGCGCCAACCTGGCGCTGTTCCTCAAGTCCGGCCAGGGCGGCGATGAGGATCTCCCCAAGGCGGCGACACTCTATGAGAAGGCCTGCGGCCTGGGCGAGGCCGAGGGCTGCTTTGGCCTCGGCGGCATGTATGCGCGGGGGCAGGGGGTGGAGGCCTCCCTCAAGCGGGCCTCGGAGCTCTACAGCGAGGCCTGCGCCCTGGACCATGGGGGCAGCTGCGCCAGCCTTGGCATGATGCATGTGCAGGGCCGCGGCGTGGACAAGGATCCGGTGGTGGCCTCGATGCTTTTCACCAAGTCCTGTGCCCTGGGGGACGGCCGGGGCTGCAACAACCTCGGCATGCTGCGCTCCCTGGGCGAGGGGGTGGCGCAGGATCACGAGAAGGCCGCGGCCCTCTACGAGCAGGCCTGCGAGCTCAACGAGGGCGCCGGCTGCAACAACCTCGGGGTGATGTACGCCCGCGGCACGGGCGTGGAGCAGGATCTTGCCCGCGCCAAGTCCTACTACGAGCTGGCCTGCGACTTCGGCAACCAGCAGGGCTGTGACGCCTACCAGCAGCTCGAGGACGCCGGCCACTGACTCAGACGGTGAGCCCCAGGGTGGAGAGGGCCTGGGCGATCAGGCGCCGCCCCTCGGTGGTCATGATCGACTCCGGGTGGAACTGGAAGCCAAGCGCACGCTGCTCCCGGGCGTAAAGCGCCATGCACATCCCGTTCACCTCGGCGATGGTCTCCACCTTGGGCGGCAGCCCCTCGACGATGAGGGAGTGGTAGCGCGCCGCACGCAGCGGGCTGGGCAGCCCGGCAAAGCAGGCCTGCCCCTGGTGGTTGATCAGCCAGCTCTTGCCGTGCACGATCTCAGGCGCCCTCACCACGCGGCCCCCCAGGGCCTCCCCCAGCGCCTGGTGCCCCAGGCAAATCCCCAGCATCGGGAACCAGCCCATGGCCCGCCTGATGATGGGCAGCAGGTTGCCCGCGTCGCAGGGCCGCGAGGGCCCCGGGGAGAGCAGCAGCGCCACCTCGTCCCCCTGGTCACGGATCTCCTCGGCCCTATGGATGATGAAGTCGGTGTCGGCGTCGTTGCGGTAGACGGTGACCCCAAGGCCGAGGATCCGCAGCTCGTCGACCAGGTTGTAGGTGAACGAGTCAAAGTTGTCGATGAAGATGATTTGCGCGGCCATGGCTCAGCCCTCCATTGAGTTTGCTATGGCGATGGCGGACAGCACCGATCGCGCCTTGTTCTTGGTTTCCTGGCACTCGGCCGCGGGCACGGAGTCGAAGGTGACCCCGCAGCCGGCCTGGACCTGGGCAACCCCGTCCACTACCAGCGCCGAGCGGATGGTGATGCAGGAGTCGAAGCTGCCATCGGCGCTGAGGGTGGCGACCACCCCGCCGTAGGCGCCGCGCTTCTTGCCCTCGTAGCGGTAAATGAGCTCGTGCGCCTTGATCTTGGGGGCGCCCGAGAGGGTGCCCATGTTCATGCAGGCCGCGTAGGCGTGCAGGGCGTCAAGGCCGTCCCGGAGGGTGGCGGTGACGTCGCTCACCAGGTGCATCACCGACTGGTAGCGGTCCACGTGCAGGAGGTTTGAGACCTGCCGCGTGCCGGGCACGGCGATGCGGGCGAGATCGTTGCGCGCGAGGTCGACGAGCATGAGGTGCTCGGCCACCTCCTTGCGGTCGGTGCGCAGCTCGAGCTCGATGCGCGCGTCAAGGTCGGGGTCGACCTGCCCGCCCGGGCCCACCCCGCGCGGCCGGGTGCCGGCGATGGGGCTGATGGCGATCTGCCTCGTTTGCTGGTCAAGGCGCAGGGCGAACTCAGGGGAGGCGCCGAAGAGGGTGAAGCGCTCGTCGTTGATGTAGAACATGTAGGGCGAGGGGTTGAGCCGCTTGAGGCAGGCAAAGGCCAGCGCCGGGTTGGGGCAGGGGGCGCGGAAGGTGCGCGAGGGCACCACCTGGAAGGCGTCGCCCTGCACGATGTGCTCCTTGATCGCCATCACGATCTCCGAGAACCTGGCGTCATCAAGATCAGGGTGGAACTCGGGCTTGGCCACCGTGCTGAGGTCGATGTCGAGGCGCTCGGTGAAGCCATCGAGGCGATCCTTGAGGCGCAGCGCCTCCATCCCGATCTCCGGGTAGAGGGCATCGTCGAAGGCGAAGGCCTCCACCAGCGACTCGCGCCCGATGTGGTCGACGCGCACGCTCAGGTCGTAGACGTAGAAGCAGTAGTCGGGGCAGGGGGCGGTGCCGGGGGCGAGATCCCCGAAGTCCTCGAAGTCATTGATGAAGTCAAAGGCCACCATGCCGCCGATGAAGATGCGCCCGAGCGGTTCCACGGCCTCGCGGATGGCGCGCAGCGCGTCAAGCGGCCCGGGGTGGCGCAGGCGCGTCTCCTCGTCGGTGTTGGGCGGGCAGCGGGTGTAGGTGATGGACATGCCCTCCCCGTCGGGCGCGAGGGGCAGCCGCCTTGCCACCAGCGCGAGCAGCGCGCGGCCGTTGGCGGAGAGCGGGGTGAGGGTGACCCGGAGATCCTCGCAGGTCACCTTGAGCGCGCAGCTGATGCCGAGCAGGCTCTGCTTGCCGGTCTTGGTCACGATCTCGGCGGACTCAAGGAGCATGGTGTTGGGGCGCGTGGCCACGGCCTTGAAGAAGAGGTGTGGATCTTCGAGGTGGGGGGCCTTGAGGGTGATGGCTTTCATGGGATCTCCTCCCTGGTCCTAAAAAACAGCAAACCCGCCATCGGGGCGGGTTCTCTACGCTTGGCAAAAGGTAAGCGGACCCGCCTAGGCGAGCCACCACCATGAAATGATCCTGCAGTGACGCTTCATCATTGTCTTTCCCTTGTTCAAGCGCTTCTCAGCATACGCGGCCCCGGGCGATTGGCCAAGGGATTTGGCAAATTCCCGGGGCTTGCACCAAGAGGGTGCAGGGCGCGGCGCGGACTCAGATCGGCTCGCGCACCTTGATGGTGTCATCGCCCTTGATGAGCTCCGCCGACTTGCCGAAGCTGCGCACCCAGGACATCACCTCCGGGCCGCTGCAGGTCATGATCTTCAGCTCGACCCCGCCGTTGGGCAGCTCAATGAGCTGCTGGCGGTCGCCCCAGGTGCGCTCGCGGATGTAGTCCGAGACCGCCCCGGGGTTGAACTTGACCACAAACTCGCGCGGCTCGTGCCAGGGCAGGCCGAAGCGGTCGAGGCTGTCGCCCTCCTCCTCGATGTCGAAGGTGGCGTAGCGGTCGATGGGGGTGACCTCCTGGATGCGGTGCACCGCAAAGCTCACGAGGTGGCGCTTCTTCTTGAAGTTGTCGGTGGTGATGGCGCCGATGACGTACAGCGCCCCGTTGAGCGCCACGAAGCGGCTGGGCACGAACTTGTGCTCGCGGCAGGTGTGATCCCCGGCGGCGCGGTAGCGCAGCAGGCAGATGCGGTGGGTGTCGAGCAGCGAGGTCAGGGCCTCGATGGCGTCAAAGTGCTGGGTGTAGTCGATCCGCCCGCGGTTGTAGAAGGCGTAGTGGGGGGCGCCCTGCAGCCTTTCCCGGTTGGCGTACTCCGCGTCGGAGAGCAGCATCGAGAAGTTCAGCAGGCTCTCGTCCACCCGCTGCTTGACCTGGTCGGGCAAAATCGGCTCGGCGAGGTCGCGGCAGATGGAGAGGAAGCGCACCTCCTCGCAGGTCAGGCCGAGGCGGGCGCGGCTGATGGTCTTCACTTCGTACCAGCGGCGCTTGTGCTCATCGATGCCGCTCTCAAGGGCGGTGCCGATCTCGGACTCAATCTCACTGGCGAGGCGGATGACGGTCTGCTTGGAGCAGTGCAGCCAGTCCGCCAGATCCTTTTGGTAATGTCGGCCGCCCTTGAGCACAAGGCGGCGGAACAACCTCAGCAACTTGGACCCATAAGTTGCGTCGGGGTCGATTTTGGGCATCATAAAGTTAAGGTTTTCCTCAATTACTTTCTTATTATTATTTATAGTAATTTTTGTATTTATTTTTTTATGGTTCTTATAGTTATCTGGCCCTGGGCATTGCCCGGGGGTACCGGCTGCCTGCCGGCTTGGCCATTGCTGGTCAGTGTGCGGTTCTGCCTTCCTTAAGGCCCCTTGCGGCCTGTTCCCTGCCTGCCCTGCCAGCCCCGCTGGATGCGGTTGAGCAGCATCATCGCGAAGATGAGCAGGCAAAATAGCGCGTTCCTCCCCCAGTAAAGGGGATCATCGTTTAGTCCGAGAAAGCCCAGGAGGCACGCGGCGCCACAGAACATGGCCACCACGAACACCATCCCGCGCAGCCTCGAGAAACCACTGTCGAGGTGATCGGGTATGAACACCCAGCGCAGCGCCAGCCCCGCGCCGCGCGCCAGTGCCGCCCCGGCGCGCTCCGGGGATCCGCCCTGGCCAGCCGCGCCGCCAAAAAGTCCGCCCACCCACCTGAAGGGGGCGAGGATGGCGCCGAGCACCGCGGCAAGCGCGGCGCCAATGCTGCCCACCACCACGGACACCAGGCCCAGCACCAGCCCCACCGCCAGCAAGGCGATGAAGGCCAGCGCCAGCAATCCCAGAATGGTGCCGAGCAACCTTCCCATGCCTGTCCCTGCCTCCTAGGGGGCCTGCCGCCCCCCCAGGGCCGCACCGCCGATTTTATCGGACCATCATTCCGTATTAAGGAATGAAAAAGCAGATTGTCAATTCCGCCCCGCCAGCGCGCCGCCCCGGCCCCTCACCCGCTGCAGCAGGCGCCTCAGCGCCCCCTCGCTCAGTCCCAGGAGCGCCCCCACCCTGAGGAAACGCCCCTCGCCAGTCCCGCCGGGCGGGCTGCCCGCGCAGGCGCACTCGGCGAGCATCAGCGCGAGGCTGTTGAGCGTGCCGGGGTTGCCGCGGCACAGGCCCAGGGCCTCCTGGGCGCAGGGGGCGGGGTCAAAGCCGTAGGCGCCGCCGCGGCCATAGGCCGCCATGGCCTCATCCGCCAGCGCCCCGGTCACCCGCAGCTCGCTGAGCAGCCCCTGGGCCCTGGCGCGTGACGCCTCGCCCTCGCCCACGTGGCCAAGCAGGGCAAAGGCGGCCCCGAGCAGGCGGCTGGACTCGGGCTCCGTTCCCTCGCCCATGGCCCTCGAGAAGGCCAGGAGTGAGATCCCGAGCAGGCGCTTTTGGTGGGTGGCGATGAGATCCACCAGGAAGCCCAGGGCAAACCCGATGGCAGCCCCGAGCAGGCCCTGGGCCATGAAACCGATGATGGCCCCGCTGACCCGGCCCCACCAAGCCTGGTGGTCCGCGGGCGGGTGCTGGGGGCCGCTTGCGTCCATGCCGCTAGGCCTCCCTCACGAAGGGGTAGTACAGGGCGCCCCATTGTTCCCTGGGGTAGGCGTCGAGCATGATCTTGATGATGGCGAGGTCGAGGTCCCAGAGCAGGGCGGCGGCGATGGAGAGTTGCTTGCGGTTGGCGGCGCTGCCGCAGGTGGCGCCGCCGTGGATGACTTGGTTGCGCAGGGTGTAGAGGCGGTCGAACACCGTGGCGAGGATCGCCTCGGTGTCCCCCTCGGAGAGCGCGGCCTTCACCTTTTCCTTGGCGCGGGCGAAGTCCTCCTCGAAGGCGGCCCTTGAGATGCGGCCGAGCTGGTACTCCCAGAAGCCGCGGTAGATCCACTGGCAGTCAATGAGGGCGCGGATGTTGCCGGGGTACTCGTTCCACAGCAGGTCGTAGATTTCGTGGCCGTCGTCGAGCTCGCAGAGGCGGTTGAGGAAGGAGCGCAGGGCGGCGCGGTCGGCGGGATCGGCGAACTGGTTGCCGATGCGCTGGGCGTAAATGGCGTTGAAGGCGATCCACAGGGTGGCAAAGCGCAGGTCGAGGGACTCGGAGCGCGCCTGCCTCACCCAGCTCAGGGCACGGTGGATCCGGGTGCGAAAGTCCTCGCTGTACCCCTGCCGCCGCTCCCGGTAGAGATCCTGGATTTGCTCAAGTTCCACTGCCCATTCCCTAATGCACAGATTTTGCGCATAAGTAGGAATGATAGCACCAAAACAGCGGATTTCCCCCTACAGAACGGCACTATTTTACATTTTGTTATTTATTGGGATCTGATTTTATGAGCGGGATCACAGCGGGGACCCGCCGCGCCTTGAGAGGTACTCGCGCCAGCCGCGCTCGCGCAGCCGGCAGGCCGGGCAGGCTCCGCAGCCATAGCCCCAGTCATGGCGGGCGCTGCGATCCCCGAGGTAGCAGGTGTGGGTCTCCTCGAGGATGAGGCGCACCAGGGCGGCGCCGCCCACTGCCTCGGCCAGCTCCCAGGTCTGGGCCTTGCTGAGGCTCATGAGCGGGGCCTCGATGGTGAAGGGGGTGCCGATGCCCAGGGAGATCGCCTCCTGCATGGCCGCCATGGCGGGGGCGGTGCAGTCGGGGTAGCCCGAGCTGTCGGCCTGTCCCACCCCGAGGATGAGGTTGTGGATCCCCAGGCCATAGGCATGGGCGGCGGCGTGGCAGATGAAGGCGAGGTTGCGCCCGGGCACGAAGGAGGTGGGCAGGCTGCCGGGGCGCTCCTCAATGGGGGCGCTGGAGGTCAGGGCGCTGGGGGCGAGCGCGCCGATGGCGGGCAGCTCGGCGAGGGTGTCCTCCCCCAGGCGCGAGGCAAGATCGGGGAACTGGGCGCGGATCGCATTGAGGATGCGCTGCCGGCACCTAAGCTCGGCGCCGTGGCGCTGCCCATAGGAGAAGCCGATGGTGCGGACCTCATCGCCGCGCTTGAGCGCCATGAACAGGCAGGTGGTGCTGTCCTGCCCGCCGGAGAAGATTACCAGTGACTTTGGCATGGGGGTGGTTCCATCTTTGCGGCACGGGCGGCGCAAAGATGTAAGTCGCCGCCCCGACAAGGGTGATTCTAGCCGCAAAACCGCCGGGGTCAAGCAATATATAATTGGGGCAGGGGAGGACTGACCATGCTCTACGACCTGCACACCCACTCCAACTTCTCGGACGGGGCCTGCACCGTGGCCGAGCTCATCGGCCTGGCGGTGGAGGCGGGGATCACCCACCTCGCGCTCACCGACCATGACACGGTCGCGGGGCTGCCCAGCGCCGCGCGCGAGGCCCGCGGGCGGCTGGCCCTCTGCCCGGGCATTGAGTGCAGCACCTCCCATGAGGTCAACGGCAAGGTGGAGAGCGTGCACGTGGTGGGGCTGTTCATCGACCCTGGGGCCCCCTCGCTGCTTGAGCACCAGCGGCGCATCTCCGGGGTGCGGGTGGAGAAGGCCCGGCGCATCGGGGCACTGGTGGACCGCGAGCTGGGCACCCACGACGCCTACACCGAGCTCATGGCCCTGAAGGGCAACCTCGAGACCAACCTCACCCGTGGCGACTACGCCCGCTACATCTTCTCAAAGTTCCCCGGGACCTTTAGGGACACCGCCGACGTGTTCAGGCGCTACCTGCGCCCGGGCTGCCCCTGCTACTCGCGCGGGACCTACGGCCCGCTGGGGGAGGCCATCGCGGCCATCCACGAGGCGGGGGGGATCGCGGTGCTCGCCCACCTGCACCGCTACGAGCGCCTCGTCACCGACGAGGAGCGCGCGGCGCTGTGCCGCGACTTCGTGGCCCTCGGTGGCGACGCCATGGAGGTGGCCTGCTCCTCGCAGTCCGCGGCCAACCGCGCCTTCATGGCCGATCTCTGCCGCAGCCATGGCCTTTTGGCCTCGCAGGGCTCGGACTTCCACGGCCCGCAGGTGCCGCGCCCGCTGGGGCAGGGCCTGTCATTGCCTGAGGGCCTCACCCCGGTCTGGGAGTCACCCCGGGCGCGCTTTCTCTAGCAGCGGATGCAGGCATGAAAAAAGGGCGCCCGGGGGCGCCCTCTCATTTTTCACGGTTCGCTGCTAGACGTTGAAGCCGAAGTAGCGGTTGGTGTTGTTGAAGGAGATGTCCTCCACCAGCTTGCCAAGGTAGGCCATGTCACGCGGGTAGTAGCCGCGCTCCACCCACGAGCCGATGAGGTTGCACATGATGCGGCGGAAGTACTCATGGCGGGTGTAGGAGAGGAAGCTGCGCGAGTCGGTGAGCATGCCGAGGAAGTTGCCCAGCACGCTGAGGTTCGCGAACGAGGTCATCTGGTCAATCATGCCCTGGCAGGTGTCGTTGAACCACCAGGCCGCGCCCTGCTGGATCTTGCCCTGCGCCTCCGGGCCCTGGAAGGAGCCGATGACGGTGCCGAGCATGGCGTTGTCGCAGGGGTTGAGGGAGTACCAGATCATCTTGGGCAGCGCGTCACGCTTCATCAGCTCGTTCATGAACTGGCCGATGGCGAGCGAGCACTCGCGGGTGCCGATGTAGTCCCAGCCGGTGTCCGGGCCGAGCACCTTGAACATCTTCTCGTTGGGGTCGCGGATGGCGCCGTAGTGCATCTGCATCACCCAGCCGTACTTGGTGTAGCCCTTGGCGAGGTGGATGAGGACGGCGGTCTTGAAGCCCTCGACCTCGGCCTCGGTGAGGCACTCGCCCTTGAGGCCCTTCTGGAAGATCTCCTCGAGCTCCTTCTCGGAGACCAGGCGGCAGTACGCGTAGTCAATGCCGTGGTCGGCGGCGCGGGTGCCGCGGGAGTTGAAGAACTCCATGCGGTTGTCGATGGCGGCGAGCAGGTCCCCAAAGGACTTGATCTCCATGCCCGCGGCCTTGCCGAGGGACTTGATGTAGTCGGCGTAGCCGGCCTTCTCGGGCTTCATCGCCTTGTCCGGGCGCCAGGCGGGCAGCACCTTGCAGGGGCACTGGCCATCGGCCTTGATCTTCTCGTGCCACTCGAGGGTGTCGGCGGGATCGTCGGTGGTGCAGATGCACTTGACGTTGGACTTCTTGATGATGCCCTGCACGCGCATGTCATCCTGCTTGAGCTTCTCGTTGCACTCGTCGAAGATTTCCTTGCAGGTGGCCTCGGAGAGGGTCTTGGTGATCCCGAAGTAGCGCTGCAGCTCAAGGTGGGTCCAGTGGTAGAGGGGGTTGCCGATGGCGCGGGGGAGGGACTTGGCGAACTGCTGGAACTTCTCGTAGTCGCTGCTCTCCTTGCCGGTGATGAGGGACTCGGGGATGCCGTTGGAGCGGATCATGCGCCACTTGTAGTGGTCGCCGCCCAGCCAGATCTCGGTGATGTTGCGGAACTGGTGGTTCTCGGCAATCTGGCGCGGGTCAATGTGGCAGTGGTAGTCGATGATCGGCATCTTGGCCGCGTGCTCGTGGAACAGCTCGCGCGCGGTGTCTGACTCCAGCATGAAGTCCTTGCCCATGAACTCTTGCATATGATTCTCCTAAGGTTTGCTTGATTGGATAGGGGTTGGTAAAAGGAAGATCCCGCGCGGGAGGCGCGGGATCAGAGGGGTCGTCATTGCAACCCAAGCATGCCCTTGCTGATGCTGCCGATCGCGTCGTCGTAGCCGCTTACATAGGCGAGCCAGGACGAGAGGAACGGCACGTAGGTGACCAGCATCAGGACGATGAAGATCACCGCGTAGTACGGCAGCAGCGGCTTGATCACCTTCTCGATGGTGGTTTGCGCCACCTTCACGCCCACGAACAGGATGTTGCCCACAGGCGGCGTGATTAGGCCGATGCAGAGGTTGAAGATCATGATGATGCCGAACTCCACGGGGCTGAGGCCGCACTGGACGCCGACCGGCAGGAAGATCGGGGTGAAGATCAGGATTGCCGGGGTGGTGTCCAGGAAGGTGCCCACGAAGAGCAGGAACACGTTGATGATCAGCATGATCACGATCGGGTTGTCGCTGATGCCGGTGAGCATGGCGCCGACCATCTGCGGGATCTGCACGAAGGTGATCACCCAGGACATGATCGAGGACACGCCGATGAGCAGCACGATGATGCCGGTCATCTTGGCCGACTCAGCGTAGATGGTCACCAGGCTCTTCCAGGTCAGGTTCTTGTAGAGCACTGACAGGATGAGCGAGTAGACCACGGCCACGACCGCGCCCTCGGTGGCGGTGAAGATGCCCTTCACGATACCGCCGATCACGATCACAATCAGCAGCAGCGACGGCAGGGCGTCCATGGTGACCTTCATGAAGATGGAAAGGTTCATCTCCTGGGAGTCACCGCGGTACCCCTTGCGGAGCGCGCTGATGTAGGCCACGGTCATGGTGGCGAGGCCCCAGAGGATTCCAGGGATGTAGCCAGCGATGAACAGCGCCGCCACCGAGGTGCCACCCGAGACCAGCGAGTAGGTGATCAGGGTGTTGCTCGGGGGGATGAGCAGGCCGGTAGGGGCTGAGGCGATGTTGATGGTCGCCATGTAGTCCTTGTGGTAGCCTTCCTTGACGGCGATGGGCCCGATGATGGTGCCCATGGCCGAGGCGGCGGCCACGCCGGAGCCCGAGATGGCGCCGAACATCATGTTCGCCATCGCGTTGGTGTGGGCGTAGCAGCCAGGCAGCTTGCCGACCAGCGCGCGGGCGAAGTTCATGAGGCGGATGGCGATGCCACCCTGGTTCATGATGTTGCCGGCGAGGATGAAGAAGGGAATGGCAATCAGGGTGAAGACCGAGATGCCGGTGAAGGTGCGCTGGGAACCAGTCTGCAGCATCATGCCGGGGTCAAGCGCGAGCGCGCCCGCCATGACCGAGCACAGCGCGATGGCAATGCAGATGGGCACGCCCAGGATGAGCAGCGTGACCAGGATCGCCGCCATGCTGAGGCCCACGATCAGCGAGCCCGAGCCCGTTGACGAGAACAGCATGACAATGATGTAGGGCAGGCCGACCATGATGACGGCGATCATGAGCACCGCCATCACGACGGTTCCCAGGACGGCCTTCATGTTGAGACCAACGTCCGTTGACATATTTGCAATATCTCCTAAAACAGAAGCGGACCTCCTGGGCCCGCTTCCTTGCGATGGCTGTTACTCAGCGGCCTTGGCCACACCGTAGGACTCCACGTCAGGGGAGCTACAGATGCGGAAGAGGTCCAGCAGGTTCATCACGCCATAGATGCAGATGAACACGCCCGAGAGGGGCAGGATCGAGTACATCAATCCCATGCTGATGCCGAGCGAGGCAGTGTCCTGGTCCCAGTTCTGGGAGGCCATTTCCATGCCGCCATTGAGCAGGAGCAACACAGCAAATATGACAATCAGCAGCTCGGAGAACACGTCCAGCAGGACCCGCTTCTTGCCGGTGAACTTGCCGTAGAAGAAGGTCATGCACAGGTGGCCGCGCATTCCGAACACGTAGGTGGCGGAGAGCAGCGACAACCAGGTGAAGCTGTACGTGATGATCTCCTCGGAGATTGTGCTCGGCGAGTTGAAGAAGTACCGAGTGACAATCTGGTAGGTGCCGACCACGGTCATCATCATGAAGATGAAGACGCAGATGGCCACCAGGCACCTGTCGAGAAGCTGTCTAATCGCTTGCATGTGTACGTGGCTCCCTGGTTACTTGGCAGCCTTGTTGGCAGCCGCAGCCTTCTCATAGAGGGGCTTGAGGACCGGGGTCTCGTTGAGGATCTTCTCGTGCAGCGGGAGCACCTTGTCCTGGAACTCCTGGACATTCACGTCGATGAAGGTCACGCCCATCTTGTCGGTGGCGGTCTTCTTGGCCTCCTCAACGCGCTTGTGCCAGGCGGCGAACTCAGCCTTCTGGGCGGTGGCGGCGGCCTCGTCGAACACCTTGCGGTCCTCGGGGCTCAGCTTGGAGAGGAACACCTCGGAGCCGACCAGGAGGTCAGGGCACATCTGGTGCATGTCATAGGAGAAGAACTTGGCAACCTCGCCGTGCTTCTGGTCGGTCAGCGCGAGCTCGTTGTTCTCGGCGCCGTCAATCACGCCCTGCTGCAGCGCGGAGTAGACCTCGCCGAAGCTCATCGGGGCGGCGGCCGCGCCGAAGGCGTTCATCATGTCGACGTTGGTCGGGCCGGCCTGCACGCGGAACTTCTTGCCGTTGAGGTCGGCAACGCTCTTGATGGCGGTCTTGCAGTAGAAGTTGCGGGTGCCGGCGGTGAAGGCGGTCATCGGCTCAAAGCCGTCGGTCTTCGCGTCCTGGCCCAGCTCCTTGAGGATGGCCGGATCGGAGATGAAGCTCTCGAAGGCCTTCTCGGAGGTGAAGAGGTAAGGGATGGAGAACAGCTTGTAGCGCTTGTCGAAGGACTCGATGTTGGCGGTGGAGACCGACAGGAACTGCACGGAGCCCTGCTTGATCAGCTCAAGGACCTTCTCGTTCGCGCCGAGGGTGCTGTTCGGGAAAATCTGGACATCGAACTTGTCGCCGAGCTTGGCCTCAATGGCCTTCTTGAACTCCACGAGGCCCAGGTGCTGGGGGTGGGACTCAATCTGGGTGTGGGAGATGCGGACGGTCTCCTTGCTGCCACCGAACAGGCCGGCATTGGCAGTGAAGGCAAATGACACGGCGGCAGCGGCCACGGCCAGGGCAGAGAGCTTGAGCTTCTTGTTCATGTTTTTTGATCCTCGTGGATGACAAAAATGGGGGGGTCCCCAGTTGGTTTTAATAGTGGGCGGGGGAAAAGGTCCCCCGGCACTGAGGGGGCATTCTAGGTCAAAGAACAGCGCGGCTGGCCATTCTTTTTCCCAAAATGTGACGGATCTACATTTTTGCGGCGGGCCAGGGCGCACTATTTGGGTGCGCTGCGGTTTGTCAAGGCCCGGTTTGCGCCTGTTTTGGGGCCAGGAACCCCGGTCCAGGGCACCTTTGGCAGGTGAGGGGGACAGGGCTGGCCCTGCGGGGGTGGGGAGGGAGGCGGTGCGGGGCCTGGCCGCCCCTGCCGGGGGGCCAGGCCCGCTCCCTGTCTAGAACTCGGCGTTGCCCGGGGTGCGCGGGAAGGGGATGGCGTCGCGGACGTTGCCCACCCCGGTCACGTAGACCACCAGGCGCTCAAAGCCGAGCCCAAAGCCGCTGTGCGGCACGCTGCCGTAGCGGCGCAGGTCGCGGTACCAGGAGTAGGAGGCGGGGTCGAGGCCCACCTCGGCGATGCGGCGGTCGAGCACCTCGAGGCGCTCCTCGCGCTGCGAGCCGCCGATGATCTCGCCAATGCCCGGGGCGAGCACGTCCATCGCGGCCACGGTCTTGCCATCGTCGTTGAGGCGCATGTAGAAGGCCTTGATGCCCTTGGGGTAGTTCTTGACCACCACCGGGGACTTGAAGTGCTCCTCGGCGAGGTAGCGCTCATGCTCGGACTGCAGGTCGATGCCCCACTCAACGGGGTACTCGAACTTCTTGCCGCAGGCCCTGAGGATTTCGATGGCGTCGGTGTAGTCGACCTGGGCGAAGTCGGAGGCCACGAAGCGCTCGAGGCGGCCGATGGCGTCGGGATCGACCCGCTGGGCGAGGAACTCGAGGTCATCGCGGCGCTCGCGGAGCACGGCGTTGAACACGTACTTGAGCATCCGCTCGGCCACCTTGGCGTTCTGGTCGAGGTCGCAGAAGGCGATCTCGGGCTCGACCATCCAGAACTCGGAGAGGTGGCGGGTGGTGTTGGAGTTCTCGGCGCGGAAGGTCGGGCCGAAGGTGTAGCAGCGCGAGAAGGCGCAGGCGTAGGTCTCGACGTTGAGCTGGCCGGAGACGGTGAGGTAGGCGTGGCGCCCGAAGAAGTCCCGCTGGTAGTCGACCTTGCCCGCGCCGTTGCGGGGCAGGTGGTCGAGGTCGAGGCTGGTGACGGTGAACATCTCGCCCGCGCCCTCGCAGTCGGAGGTGGTGATGAGCGGGGTGGCCACCCACATGAAGCCCTCGGACTGGAAGAAGGAGTGGATGGCGTAGGCGAGGCAGTTGCGGATGCGCATCACCGCGCCCATGAGGTTGGTGCGCGGGCGCAGGTGGGCGTGCTCGCGCAGGTACTCCACGGTGTGGCGCTTGGCGCTCATCGGGTAGCTGTCGGGATCCTCGACCATGCCGAGGACCTGAATCTTGCTCGCGCGCAGCTCCACGCTCTGGCCCTTGCCCTGGGAGGGGGTGAGGGTGCCCTCGGCCACCAGCGAGCAGCCGGCGGTGAGGCGCAGGATCTCGTCGGCGTAGTTGGGCAGGGTGCTCTCGGCGATCACCTGGATCCCGGCGAAGCAGGAGCCGTCGCTCAGCTGGATGAAGGAGAGTCCCGCCTTGGAGTCGCGGCGGGTGCGCACCCAGCCCGCGACCGTGGCGGCCTGCCCCATGGGCACGCTACCTGAGAGCAAATCCTTGACGCTGGTGAGACTCATGCTGATGGCTCCTGTTGCTTGGCGGCCGGGCGGGGCTCAACCATGCGCCCCCGCGCGACCTTGAGGTTGAACATGCCGCGCGGGCGGCGGGTGTCCCGGCCCACCACCAGGGCGGGCAGGTGGCGGTCATGGCGGCCGGCAAGGTAGTCCTCGATGTCGCGCGCCACGGCGGCGCCGGCGTAGCGGGACTCGATGGGCAGCGGATCGCCGTTGTCCATCTCCACGGTGCCCTGCACCACGGTGATGCCGCGGTCGGCCTCGCAGGAGGTGACGGTGGCGACGGCCGGCTGGGCCGAGGACAGCTGCGCGCGGGAGCGCAGGGCGAGGAAGAGGCTCTTGGCGGCCATGATGCCAAAGAGGGCGGCCATGAACCAGGTGAACATCGGGGCCGCGCCGCCGGCGCTGAGCGCCGAGATGGAGCAGCCCAGGGCGATGGTCAGGTAGATGGCGCCAAAGCACAGCTGGGCGGTGCCGGCGCGCGGGTCAAAGGAGGTGGCGCGGTAGCTGCTACTCATGCGCGGCCACCCCGCTGTAGGTGGCGACTGGCTCGAAGCCGTCGATGCCGGCGGCCCCGGCAATCTCCACCTTGAGGCTGGCGCTCACCCCGAGGGTGAGCATCGGGGTGGCGAGCGAGGCGCGGGCGGTGGCGCCCTCGCCGCTTTGCACCACCCGGCGCAGGCGCATCTCGCGGCGCGGCGGGATCTCAAAGGCGGTGGAGTCATGGAGCGTCCCCAGCTCGCGGCCGTTTGACCCGGTGATGGTGATCCTGACCCCCTCGGCCTGCAGCGGCTCGGGCGAGGAGTGGCGGATGGTGAAGTCCACCCCGTAGCCCTGGCCGCTGATGGTGACCCGCTCGATCTCCAGGGCGGGGCGGCGGGCCCCGTCGGGCAGTGAGCTGCAGCCCTGGAGCAGGATGGGCAGCGCGAAGGCCGCGATGGCCAGGATCTTTCTCATGGGTCCCCCTTGCTTGGCAGCCCTCGCGCGGCGGCAAAGGGCGAAAACGGTCTGGGGATTCTAGCACTTTGGGGGCGGGCGTTGAGCCCACCGCGGCGGCGCTGTGCTATATATAGTTGCCATCCACACAGAGGAGGTCCCGATTGAGCTCGATTGTCTTCCTGGCCCCCGATGAGGCCATGTCGCGGGCCGCCACCGCCGCGGTGCGCTCGCTGGGCCTTTCGATCCCGGTCATCATGGCCACCGACCAGGGCGGCCTCTCGGAGCTGCGCCGCTACCCCAATGCCCGGGTGCTCATCACCCGCGGCGGCACCTCGCGGATGCTCGAGGGCCTCAAGGGCCGCACCGTGGTCAGCATCAAGGCCTCCTTCCTCGACATCGCGAGGGCGCTGCGCGACCTCGCCGCCCGGGGCTGCCGCAGCATCGCGGTGGTGGCCCACGAGCGCCTGATCGGGATCGCGGGCGGCGACCTCGAGACCACCTCCGCGCTGGGGGTCACGCTGTGCCCCTGCGCCGACGCCGAGGCGATCGCCTCCCGGGTCCGGGAGCTGGTGGCCGCGGGCTGCGACGGGGTGGTGGGGGACACGGCGGCGGTGGAGGCGGCGCGCGCCCTGGGGGTGCCCGAGCGCTTCCTCGACTCCGACCCGCTCACCATCAAGGCCGCCATCCTCGACGCCCTCGCGGTGGAGCGGGGCTTTGAGGAGCAGGAGCTGATGCTCAAGCGCTTCGACTCGCTGCTCTCCCTGGTCAACGACGCGGTGGCGATCTTCGGCAGCGAGCGCGAGCTGCTGTTCTGCAACGAGCGGGCGCGGGCGCTGCTGGGCAGCCTGCCCACCGCGCGCTGGTACCCCACGCTGCAGGAGGTGGCCTACCCGGTGCACCAGGCCTTCCGGCTGTGGACCTTCGGGCAGCACCGCTACCTGGTGCGCAGCGTGGAGCTTGCCGAGGGGGAGCGGCGCAACCTGGTGGTGGTGCTCAGGCGCGAGCGCCAGGACCTGCTCGACCGCGAGGGGGGCACCAGCGCCTCGCGCGGCCTGGTGGCCAAGACCTCCTTCTCGGATCTCATCTACCGCGACAAGGGCATGGAGGAGGCGGTCGAGCTGGGGCGGCGCTTCGCCGACTCCGACTCCACGGTGATGATCTTCGGGGAGACCGGCACCGGCAAGGAGGGCTTCGCGCAGAGCCTGCACAACGCCAGCCCGCGCCGCCAGGGGCCGTTTGTCTCGGTCAACTGCGCCTCGCTGCCCCAGGGCATCGTGGCCAGCGAGCTGTTCGGCTACGCCGAGGGCGCCTTCACCGGGGCGCGGCGCAACGGCAAGAAGGGCCTCTTCGAGCTGGCGCAGGGCGGCACCATCTTCCTCGACGAGATCACCGAGATGCCCCTCGAGGCGCAGAGCCTGTTCCTGAGGGTCATCCAGGAGCGCGAGGTGATGAGGGTGGGCGACGACCGGGTGATCCCCCTCGACATCCGCATCATCTGCGCCACCAACCGCCGCATCGAGCCGCTGTGCGCGCAGGGGCGCTTCCGCCTCGACCTCTTCTACCGCCTCAACGTGCTGCGGCTGCGCCTGCCGCCGCTGCGCAGCCGCCCGGTGGACATCCTGCCGCTCTTTACCCACTATGTGGCGCAGCGCCTGGGGATCTCGCCGCTGGACGTCACCGTGGACGAGGAGGCGCGCGCCGCGCTGCTCGGATCCCCCTGGCCGGGGAACGTGCGCGAGCTGCGCAACGTCGCCGAGGCGGTGTCCTTCTGGGGGCGCCACGTGACCTTGGAGCGGCTGCTGAAAATCATGAGCGGCGACCCTGGCGAGGGGCAGGCGGCAACGCTCACCCTCGAGGTCCCGCCCGGGGCCAGCCTGCGCGAGGTCGAGGCGGCCTACCTTCGGGACCTGCTCTCAAGGCACAGCCCCGCGCAGGCCGCGGCCATCTCCGGCCTGTCGCGCACCACGCTGTGGCGGCGCGCCCGGGAGCTGGGCCTGGGGGGCGCGCCCTGAGCCCAGGGGCCTTGCCGGGCATGCTATCATGTAGGGATTCAGGGGAGGCGCGGCGTGCCGCGGGCACGCCAAGGAGTTGAGGGGATGCTGAAGTCATGGCGGGCGGCGCTGGGCGTGGCGCTGGCGCTGCTGGCGCTGGGCGCGCGGGCCTGGGAGGTGCCGAGCGGCCCTGCCGAGCGCGTGGCGCTGCCCAGCGGGGACACCATGCCCACCCTCGGGTGCAATGTCTGGGGCCTCTCGCCCATGAACGCCTACAAGTCGGTGCTCGCGTCCCTGGGCGCCGGGATGCGCATGGTGGAGACCTCCCAGCACGACCGCAACGAGGGCAAGGTCTACAAGGCGATCAAGGACAGCGGGGTGCCGCGCGAGGAGGTGTTCATCATCTCCAAGCTCGAGCCCGGCAAGGGCAGCCCCGACGAGGTGCGCCGCTCCATCGACGCCAGCCTCGCCAAGCTCGGCGGCACCATTGACCTCATGGTCATCAACTGGCCCTACCTCGGCGACACCCTCGCCTGGCGCATCCTCGAGGAGTACCAGCAGTCCGGGAAGATCCGCATGATTGGGCTGTGCGAGTACGAGGGCGAGGATCTCAGCCGCATCCTCTCCGTTGCCACCATCAACCCGGTGATCCTGCAGTCCGCCATCAACCCCTACAATGCCATGGAGGAGAACGTCAGGAACGCGCGGCGGCTGGGCATTGCCTACGAGAGCTACGCCCCGATGGGCAAGGGCCGGCGCCACCTCATGGACGATCCCACCCTCGGCGCCATTGCCGAGCGCCACCACAAGACCCCGGCGCAGGTGATGATCCGCTGGTGCCTGCAGCGGGGCATGATCGCCATGCCCGCCTGCCACAGGGCCGGCCACGCCGCGGATGACGTGGGGGCCTTCAGCTTCAGCCTCAGCGCCGAGGAGATGGCCAAGATTGCCGAGCTCGACCGCGGCGAGACCTGGGTGCCGGTCGACGACTAGGACCTTGCGGGGCCTAGGTTCTTCAATAAAGAACCTAGGCCTATATCAAAGAATTATGTGAGGTACTTCAAACTTTGGGCAGCCCGTGCCCGCAAAGCGTGAGGCACCTCACGTTTCCTTTCCCCAGCCTGTCTCCCCCTTGCGCAAATGGGCGCAAAATGTTTGCATCAAAACTTTTGACGCAAGGGCGTCATTTTGTGATTTTGCGAAGGAGCAACCACCATGAGCGCAAACCGTTACCTTGGAGCATACCCTGTCATTGGGATTCGCCGCATCATTGACGCCCGCCTGGGACCCCTCAAGGTCCGCCAGTCCCTTGAGGACCAGACCATGGGCATGGCGGAGGCCGCCAAGCGCCTCATCACCGAGAACGTGCGCTGCTCCAACGGCGACCCGGTCAAGGTGGTGATCTCCGAGTGCTCCATCGGCCGCGGCGCCGAGGCCGCGCGCGTGGCCGCGCAGTTCAAGCGCGAGGGCGTGGACATCACCATCAGCGTCACCCCGTGCTGGTGCTATGGCGCCGAGACCATGGACATGGATCCCTCCACCATCAAGGCGGTGTGGGGCTTCAACGCCACCGAGCGCCCGGGCGCGGTCTACCTCGCCTGCGTGCTGGCCGCCTACGCCCAGAAGGGCCTGCCCGCCTTCGGCATCTACGGCCATGACGTGCAGGAGGCCGACGACCGCACCATCCCCGCGGACGTGCAGGAGAAGCTGCTGCGCTTTGCCCGCGCCGCGGTGGCCGCCGCCACCATGAAGGGCAAGTCCTACCTCGCCATCGGCGGCACCTGCATGGGCATCGCCGGCTCCATGGTCAACCCTGACTTCTTTGAGGAGTACCTCGGCATGCGCGTCGAGTCGGTCGACGAGGTCGAGATCCTGCGCCGCATGGAGGAGAAGATTTACGACGAGGCCGAGTACCAGCGGGCGCTCAAGTGGGCGCGCGAGAAGCTGCCCATCGGCCTCGACAAGAACCCGGAGTTCGTGCGCAAGACCCCCGAGGAGACCCAGAAGGCCTTTGAGTTCGCCATCCTCACCATGGTCATCATCAAGGATCTGATGCAGGGCAACCCCAGGCTGCCTGAGCAGTTTGGCGAGGAGGCGCTGGGCTTCAACGCCATCGCCGGCGGCTTCCAGGGCCAGCGCCAGTGGACCGACCACTGGCCGGACGCCGACGTCGCCGAGGCGCTGCTCAACTCCACCTTTGACTGGGAGGGCGCGCGCGAGTCCTTCGTCTTCGCCACCGAGAACGACAGCCTCAACGGCGCCACCATGCTGCTGCTCAAGCTGCTCACCAACCGCGCCCAGATGTTCGCCGACGTGCGCACCTACTGGAGCGGGGCGGCGGTCAAGCGCGTCACCGGCTACGACATCGAGGGCCATGCCCGCGAGGCCGACGGCTTCATCCACCTCATCAACTCCGGCGCCTGCGCCCTCGATGCCTGCGGGCAGGTCAAGGACGCCAGCGGCCAGGCGGTGATGAAGCCCTTCTGGGAGATGACCGAGGGTGACATCGAGGCCTGCCTCAAGGCCACCGAGTGGTGCAACGCCGACAACGGCTACTTCCGCGGCGGCGGGTACTCCTCGCGCTTTGTCACCGAGGCCGAGTTCCCCGCCACCATGGCGCGCCTCAACCTCGTCAAGGGCCTCGGGCCGGTGCTGCAGCTGGTCGAGGGCTGGACGGTCAAGCTCCCGCACGAGGTCACCGACACCCTGTGGAAGCGCACCGACTACACCTGGCCGTGCACCTGGTTCACCCCGCGCGTGGGCAAGGGCCCCTTCAAGAGCGCCTATGACGTGATGAACAACTGGGGCGCCAACCATGGCGCGATCAGCTACGGCCACGTCGGCGCCGACCTCATCACCCTGTGCTCGATCCTGCGCATCCCGGTGTGCATGCACAACGTCGATGAGGGGCAGATCTTCCGCCCGGCGGTGTGGAACAGCTTCGGCATGGACAAGGAGGGCCAGGACTACCGCGCCTGCCAGAACTTCGGCCCCCGCTACGGGACCACCGTCGCCAAGCGGGTGTAGGGGGACGGCATGCTCAAGGGTATCTCCCCCCTCATCAGCCCCGGCCTGCTCCATGCCATGGCGCGCATGGGGCATGGCGACACGATGGTGCTGGCCGACGCGAACTTCCCCGCCCACAGCATGGGGCGGGGGATCGAGGTGGTGCGGGCCGACGGCCTGCCCATCACCGCGCTGCTCACCCCGATCCTGTCGCTCTTCCCGCTGGACCACGCCAGCCCCGCGGCCCGGGTGATGCAGGTCACCCCCCAGGATCGGAAGGCCGGGATCACCACCCCGGTATGGGATGAGTACCGCCGGCAGCTCTCCGCCGCCGGGTACCAGGAGCCGCTCGTGGAGGTGGAGCGCTTTGACTTCTACCGCATGTCCCGCGAGTCCTTCGTGATCGTGCTTACCGGTGAGACCGCGCTCTACGGCAACCTGGCGCTCACCAAGGGCGTGGTGAGCCCGCCATGATCCAGAAGTCGCTGAGCAAGGCCCTGCAGATCCTCGACAGCATGGCCATCCACCGCGGCCCGTGCAGCATCACCGAGCTCGGGGCCGAGCTGTCGCTCAACAAGAGCAACGTGCACGACATCCTCGCCACCTTCGAGCACTTTGGCTACGTGACCAAGGATCCGGTGACCCGCCGCTACTCGCTGTCGATGCGCTTCATTGAGCTCGCGCACAGCGTGGGCTCGGGGCTGGGCATCCAGGATCTGGCCCGCGCGCGGGTCCACCAGCTCGCCAATGACCTCTCCGAGGTGGTGTACTTTGGCATTCCCCACGGGGATCACGTGCTCTACCTCGAGGGCGGCTCCCCGGGGGCGCTCATCTCCACCCACATGGTCACCGGCATGACCGCGCCCATGTACTGCACCGGCATTGGCAAGGCGATGCTCGCCTTCCTCCCTGACGAGGATCGCGAGCGCATCCTTGCCCTGCCGCGCCAGGCCTTCACCGACCACACCCTGGTGGGCATTAGGGAGCTGCGCGCGGATCTCGCGCGCACCCGCGCCCAGGGCTACAGCGTGGACAACATGGAGCACGAGCTGGGGGTCAAGTGCGTGGCCGTGCCGGTGCTGGGCAAGGATGGTGAGGTGCTGGGGGCGCTGAGCGTCACCGGCCCCTCGCTGCGCTTCCCGGACGAGGTGATCGGCGGCTATGCCGCCACCCTCCGCGATGCCGCGGCCAGGATTGCGGAGGGCGTCTAGGCCATGGAGCTGCGGGCGGTGGTGGATGTGCCGGGTGGCAGCGGCGGTGCGCCAGGGGCGCCCTGGGCCTGCCATGCCAGCACCCTCCTGCCCCTCGGGGGCGGGGAGGCGCTGGTCGCCTTCTTCGCAGGATCCCACGAGGGCGAGCCCGACACCCGCATCCTGCTTGCGCGCCTTAGGGGCGGCAGGGTCGAGTCGCTGCGCGCGGTGGCCGACGGCCCCGAGGCGCTGTGGAACCCGGTGCTCTTCCCCCTCGAGGGGGGGCGCATCGCCCTGTTCTGGCACGAGGGCAACGAGATTGCCCGCTGGCGCTGCCTGCTCGCGCTCTCCCAGGATGGCGGGGCGAGCTTTGGGGCGCCGCGCGAGCTGCGCGGCCGCGACGGCCATGCCCTGGGGCCCTCGCGCAACCTGCCGGTGCGCCTCTCATCAGGGCGGATCGTGCTGCCCAACTCCCGCGAGGACGGCCCCTGGCGGGTGATGATGGACCTAAGCGACGACGGCCTTGCCACCATCGAGGAGGGCGCGGAGATTTGCTATGACGATCCCGCGGCCGACCTTAAGGTTCAGGAGCGGGTCGAGGTCTCCGAGCAGTCCTTTGCGGGGCGGGGGATCATCCAGCCCGCGCCCTGGGAGGATACGGAGGGGGTCCATGCCCTGCTGCGCTCCACCTTCGGGCAGGTGCTGCGCATCGACTCCACCGATGGGGGGCGCAGCTTTGGCGCGCCCTATCCCATCGGGGTGCCCAACAACAACAGCGGCCTGTGCGTCGCGCATGACCCGTCCCGGGGCGACACCTACCTGGTGTGCAACCCGGTCCCGGGCAACTGGGGGGCGCGCAGCCCCCTGAGCGTGCTCCGCTCCCACGGCGGGGGCGCCTTTGAAACGGTTTTCCAACTGGAAAGTGGACCGGGCGAGTACTCCTACCCGTGTGCCGCGCTTGACGGGGCGGGGGGGCTCATCGTGAGCTACACCCTAAACCGCAGCGCCATCCGGGTGGCGGTACTTGCCCTTTGATTGTGCAAACATAAGGAGCTTCTAGCAATGCGCAAATCCCATGCCCTGCTGGCCGCCGCCCTGGCGGCATCACTCTTCGCGGCCCCTGCCATGGCCGCCTACCCTGACCATGACGTCACGGTGGTGATCCCCAAGAACCCGGGCGGCGGCACCGACCTGACCGCGCGCGGCATCACCATGATGATGGAGAAGGATCTCAAGTCCGCCAAGTTCGTGCCGGTCAACAAGCCCGATGGCAACGGCATTGTGGGCATGGTCGACGTCTCCAAGGCCAAGCCCGATGGGTACACCCTGGGCATGGTCACCGTGGAGCTGGCGATTTTCCCGCACCAGAAGCCGCCCAAGACCCAGCTGACCTACGACGCGTTCGAGTCGATCATCGCCCCGATCGCGGCCCCGGCGGCCCTGATCGTCCCCAAGGACGCCCCGTATGACGACCTCAACGGCTTCGTTGAGTACCTCAAGAAGCACCCGGGCGAGGTGATGATGGGCAACTCCGGCATGGGCGCCATCTGGCACGTCGCCACCCTGGCCTTTGAGAACGCCTTTGGGGTCAAGGTCAAGCACATCCCCTACCCGAAGGGGACTGCCGACATTGCCGCCGCGATGGCCGGCAAGCACATCAACGGCACCCTGGCCGACCCTTCCTCCTTCAAGACCCAGATCGAGGCGGGCAACCTGAAGATCCTCGCGGTGATGTCCGAGAAGCGCACCAAGATGTTCCCGGATGTCCCGACCTTCAAGGAGCTCGGGCATGACATGGCGATCCGCGCCTGGGCGACCCTGGTGGCCCCGAAGGGCACCCCGAAGGAGGTCCTCGACGTGCTGCGCGCCAGCGCCAAGCGCGTGACCGAGACCAAGGAGTTCACCGAGCACTTCCTCAAGCTGGGCATCGACCCGACCGACATCATTGGCGAGGACGCCAACAAGATGATGAAGGACGACGACGCGATGTTTGAGAAGTACCTCGGCTCGCTCTAGCAAGTCCGTTGGGTGCCGCCCCCCGGGGGCGGCACCTTGCGGGCCGGTGAGGGCGCGCGGCGCGCGCGCCCTCACCGGCCTGGATGCAGGAGGCCCCGGGCGGCCGGAATTCTTGGGAGGAGGTGGCGATGACCCACATGCAGATCTGCAACTTTGTGATCGCGGCAATCACCGCGCTGGTGGGGGGCATGATCGCCATGACCTCCTGGGGCTATGGGGTGGGCATGACCATGTTCGGCCCGGGCGCGGGCTTCTGGCCCTTCATCCTGGGGCTGATGCTGCTCCTGGTGGCGGCGCTCATCGTCTATGACTCCCTCGCCCACGCGGCCGAGTACCGCGCGCAGCAGGTGGTCTTCACCGCGCCCTCGGATCTCGGGGTCTACCGCCTGATGGCGCTGGTGGTGCTCTACGCGGCGCTGATGGGCTTCATCGGCTTCTACCTGGCCACCTGCCTGTTCATCCCGGCGATGATGTACCTCATCGGCTCCCGCCGCCCCGGGGTGATGGCCGCCACCACCCTCATCTTCCTCGCGGTGGTCTACCTGCTCTTCACCAAGCTGCTGCACCTCATGCTGCCGCTGCCGTGGTTCATGGACTAGGGGGGATTGCGAATATGGACATGGCAAATGTGCTCGGGGCGCTCCAGCAGCTTTTGACCCTGCAGAACCTGCTCTTCTTGGTGTGCGGCACCGGCATTGGCATCTTCATCGGCGCCATGCCGGGCCTCTCGGTGAACATGGGCCTCGCGCTGCTCTTCCCGATCACCTTCAGCGTCGGCGGCCTCTCGGGTATTGTGATGCTGCTCGGCATCTACTGCGGCGCCATCTACGGCGGCTCGATCACCGCCATCTTGCTCAAGACGCCGGGCACCCCGGCCTCGGCGGCCACCACCTTGGACGGCTACCCGATGGCCACCAAGCTCGGCCAGCCGGGGCGGGCGCTCGCCATCTCGACCA
>JAILEI010000012.1 GCA_024688225.1 Succinivibrionaceae bacterium | reverse complement strand
GCCAGCTCCGCCGCCTCGCCCTGCCGGCCTGCCGCGGCCTCCCGCTCGGTGAGCGCCTGGTAGCCAAGGCCGTCGACCGTGGCGCGGATCGCCTGAAGCGGCGCCACCGCCTCGTCATGGGTGACGGTGAGGGTGCCGGCCATGAGGTTGACGCTGGCCGCGCTGACCCCGCCCAGGCCGCGCACCGCGCGCTCAATGCCCGCCTTGCAGGCGCTGCAGTGCATGCCCCTGACCACCAGCCGATCCTCTGCCATGGTTCCCCCCTAGGCCCTTGAAAGCTCCCCGCCGCGCCCCGGCGCGGCACCCGCGGCCCTGGCCATGCGGCTGAAGGTCAGCGCGCGCATGGCGTTGAGCACCGCCAGCACGCACACCCCCACGTCCCCGAAGATCGCCAGCCAGAGGTTGGCAAGCCCCAGGGCGCCGAGCGCCAGGATCAGGATTTTAATCCCCATCGACAGCCAGATGTTCTCAATCGCCACCGCGTACACCCGCCTCGAGATGGCCACCGCGGCGGGGATCTTGAGCAGCTGGTCGTCCATCACCACCACGTCCGCCGCCTCCACCGCGGCCTCTGAGCCAAACTGGCCCATGGCAATCCCAAGGTCGGCCGCGGCCAGGGCCGGGGCGTCGTTGATCCCGTCGCCCACATAGCCGCAGGTGCCCCGGGGCGAGCGGTAGTCGCGCAGCAGGCGCAGCTTGTCGCCTGGGTAGAGCCCAGAGTGGCAGCGCTTGATCCCCACCCGGGCGGCGACCCGGCTGGCCACCCCCTCGCGATCCCCGGTGAGCATGGCGCACTCCACCCCCAGGTCGCGCATGGCGCTGACCAGCCCGGCGGCCTCGGGCTTGACCTCGTCGCCCAGCAGGATGGCGCCGAGGTACACCCCGTCGCGCGAGACATGCAGCGCGGTGGCGCCGGGGTCGCAGTCCGGCACCGCGGCGCCGGTGAGGCGGGCTATGAACTCCGCGCGCCCCACCGCCACCTCGCGGCCGTCCACCCGGCCCCGCATGCCCTCGCCCTGGGACTCGCTGAGATCCTCGCAATGTGGGATCCGAAGGCCCGCGGCGGCGGCCACCACCGCCCGCGCCAGGGGATGGGTGCTGCCCGACTCCAGCGCCGCGGCCAGGGCGATGAGCCCCTCGCGGGGCATGCCGCCGGTGGTGCCCTCCACGTGGAAGCGCCCGTAGGTGAGGGTGCCGGTCTTGTCGAGGCAGAGGGTGCGCATCGAGCGCATGGCCTCAATGTAGGATGAGCCCTTGGCCACAATCCCGGCGCGCGAGAGCGCGCCCAGGCCGGCAAAGAAGGACAGCGGCACCGAGAGCACCAGCGCGCAGGGGCAGGAGACCACCAGGAAGATGAGCGCGCGCCCCAGCCAGTCCTCCCAGCGCTCCCCCGCGGCAACCAGCGGCACCAGCGCCAAAAGCGCCGCGCCGGTGACCACGATCGGGGTGTAGATCCCGGAGAAGCGGGAGATAAGGGCCTCGGGGCGGGACTTGCTGGCCGCCGCGTCCTCGATGAGCGCGAGCAGGCGGCTGATGGAGGAGTCGCGGTAGGCGCGCGACACCTCAAGGTCGATGACCGCCCCGGAGTTGATGCAGCCCGAGGGGATCTCCTCGCCCACGCTGAAGTGGCAGGGCTCGCTCTCGCCGGTGAGCGGGCTCTTGTCGATGGCCGCCGCCCCGCGCAGCAAGCGCCCGTCCAGGGGCACCATCTCCCCGCGGGGGACGCGGATCACCTCCCCCACCCGCACCTGCCGGGGCTTTTTCTCCGTGACCGAGCCGTCCGCGCCCACCACGCGCGCCACCTTGGGGCGCAGCCGCGCGATGGCCTTGATCTCATCGCGCGAGCGCTCGGTGGCATGGCGCTCAAAGCACTCCCCCACCTCGTAGAAGACCATCACCGCCAGCGCCTCGGGGTACTCCCCGATGGCCATCGCCCCCAGCGTGGCGAGGCTCATGAGGAACTCCTCGTTCATGCGGTGCCTGACCCACAGGGTCTTGAGCGCCCCCCAGAGCACCTGGTGGGCGATGATGAGGTAAACCACCACGGTCAGGCCCAGCGCCAGGCGCGGGCCGAGGTTCAGGCACAGCAGGGCGGCCATGGCCGCGATGCCCAGGGCCAGGGCGGCCCGCCTTGAGGGGGCAATCCCCATGATGAACCCGCGCATCGCTACTCCTCCCTGACGCTGACCTCAATCCCGTCCTCAAAGCCGTCGGCGACCCGCTGCAGCTCGGAGAGCTCCTGCTCCTCGTCCGCCCCGTCGGCGGCCTCCACGGTGAGCGTGCCCAGCGTGAAGTTCAGCGTGGCGCCCTGGTAGCGCCCGCAGGAGCGGAACAGCCCCTCCAGCTTGGCGGCGCAGGCGGCGCAGTCAATGCCCTTGATGTCGTAGCGAAGCTTGGTGGCCATGTGGGTATCCTCCCTGGTTTTCATGCTCCCCCTGCCGGGGACAGTCAAATTATAGAACACTTGAACAACTGTTCAAGTGTTTTTTTGCCTCACCTCCCCCGCCCCGTCAGGAATAAATTATGTCCGTATCAAATGGATGCTAGAATGCCCACACGCAACCACCCCCAGGAGGGACCCATGACCAAGATCGTGAAATTCAGCGCCTCGCGCATCCATGAAAGCCTTGCGGAGGGCCTTAGGGCCATCGCCGACTACCGTAACGAGGAGGATCTCGACCCCGCCGAGCGCGAGGCCTTCCTTCGGGAGTGCGAGGTGGCGGTCATCTCCGGCGGCACCAAGGTGGGCGACGACTACCTCAGCCTCATGCCCAGCCTCAGGATGATCGGCGACTTCGGGGTCGGCTATGACGGGGTGGACGTCGAGAAGCTCAATGCCCGCGGGATCAAGGCATCCCACACCCCGGGGGTGCTCAACGATGACGTGGCCGACCTCGGCTTCCTGCTCCTCGGCGCGGTGGCGCGCCGCATCGCCGAGGGGCATGTCTTTGCCACGGCCGGGCTGTGGGACACCCAGGGCTTCCCGCTGGCCACCTCCCTGTGCGGCATGAAGGTCGGCATCGCCGGCATGGGCCGCATCGGCCGCGAGCTCGCCGCGCGCTGCGCCGCCTTCAAGATGGAGATCTCCTACTTCTGCCGCCATGAGCGCCCCGACCTCCCCTACCGCTTCTTCGCAAGCCTCGAGGAGATGGCCGCCCACTGCGACGCGCTCGTCATGGTGGTGCCCGCCACCCCCGAGACCCGCGGCTGCGTGAACGCCCAGGTGCTCAGGGCGCTGGGCAGGGAGGGCATCCTGGTCAACATCGCCCGCGGGGCGGTGGTGGACACCGAGGCGCTCATCGCGGCCCTCGAGTCCCGCTCCATCCTCGGCGCCGGGCTCGACGTCTTCGACCATGAGCCCCACATCGACCCGCGGCTGCGCGGCCTGCCCAACGTGGTGCTCGCCCCCCATGTGGGATCGGCGACCGAGCGCACCCGCCGCGGCATGGGCATGATGGTGCTCGAGAACATCAAGGCCTACCTCGCCGGAAAGCCGCTCCTAAACCCCATCCCCGGCACCCAGGCATGAGCGTGGGCGAGCGGGAGCTGCTGCTCTCCCCGGCCCTCAGCCACGAGGCGCGCTCCCTCTACCTGCTCTTCCTGCGCCCGCTTGCCGAGCGCGGGAGGATCCCCCCTGACCTCGGGCCGATGGCGGGCTACCTCTCCAGCGAGAGCCCGAACTTTCCCCTCGAGGCGGGCTACGACACCGCCCGGGCGGTGCTCGGGGAGCTCGTTGCGGCGGGCCTCGCGCGGGTGACGGGCGAGGGGGAGGCGCGGCACGTGGAGCTGACGATCTTCGAGCGGGAGCGCTCCGCCCTGCCCGCCGAGGCCTTTGCCATGTTCCAGGACTGGCGGCCCGGCCCCACCTTCGCGGACGCCGCCCGCGCCGGCGGGCTGGCCGACGCCCGGTTCAGGGATCAGGAGCTGGGGGGGTTCGTGCGCTTTTGGCTGGGCAAGCGGGAGCGGCGCACCCAGTACGCCTGGGAGTGCACCTTTGTGGAGCGGCTCAAGCGCGCCCGCAGCGCCCGCGAGGGGGTCGGCTACCGGTCCCGCGCGCAGGCCGCCCG
>JAILEI010000001.1 GCA_024688225.1 Succinivibrionaceae bacterium | reverse complement strand
ATGGTCCAGCGAGGGGCCGTTGCCCACCACGAGCAGCGGGGTGGAGAGCCATTCCCCGGGCAGCTCGGTGTCGCCGCGCACGAACTCCCGCCCCTCGAGGATGTGGCGGCAGGCGTGGGAGACGGCGAAGAGGTGATCGTCAAAGAATCCCATGCCCGCATAGATGCTGGAGTAGTCGCGCAGCAGCACCTTGCCCAGGGCCTCGACCTGCGGCGACTGGTAGTGCACATAGGTCCAGGCATAGCCGGCGAGGAACGGGCCATGGCGCCGGTAGAAGGCGTTGAGGTCGAAGAACAGCTGGTCGGGGGACTGGCCGAGCATGATGAAGATGCTGTTGCCCTCGCCCTTGATGTAGTCGAGGATCCCCTCCCAGTCGAAGGCAAAGAGCGAGGCGTAGAAGATGTCGAGGTCGGGCTCGATGATGATGAGGTTGCCAATCTCAATGCGCGAGTAGAGCTCGGCGATCTGGTAGCCAAGCCCGCAACCGAGCATGATGAGGATTGGGGCGGAGCTGTTGATCTGCCGCGGGCGGGCATCCTCGCCGATCTGCGCGCGCAGCGCGGTGATCGCCTCGTTCATGTAGCGCACATGGATCTGCCCATAGGGATCGGGCTCATGATCGTAGTTGACCTGCTTGAACATCTGCTCGCTGAGCAGGCTCTCGACCTGGTCCCGGCACAGGTCGATGGGGGCGTGGCTGGGGTAGAGGATCCGCTTGCGCCCTGACAGGTAGAGGTTGGGCTGGGAGTTGTGCGAGCAGAAGAACTCCAGGGATTCCTGGGGGCGGTAGTGCTCGAAGGCCTCGGCAATGCTGGGGATGTGGCGCCTGAAGGCCGCGATGCTGTGGGCGAAGTTTTCCAGCAGGCGGTCGCCCATCTGGCGCTGCAGGTCCACCAGGGTGAGCAGTGCCTCGCGCTCGCCCTCGCGGAGCTCGCTGCCCTGCTGGGCGGCGAGCCGCTCCAGGGTGACCGCGCAGGGCGCGGTGGTCTCGCTTGCCCCCGGCATTGCGCCCTACTCGGTGACCTTGGTGAACTTCTGCATCGGATCCTGCCAGCCCTGGCGGGTCTGGAAGGTGGGGATGGCCGGCATGCGGGGGGCTGGGCTGCCCTCATGGCTGCAGCCAATGAGTCCCTTGGCCAGGCGCTGGTGCTCACCGATTACATAGTCAGGCAGGAAGTCGAGGAGCCGGTCGGCATCGCGCAGGAAGTCGCACATGCGGTCGATGACCGCGTTGGCGCTCCTCAGGCACAGCTGCTCGTTGCCATCCTGGTAGAGCCCCTTGAGCGCCAGGATGAAGAAGGTGTGGATGGAGCCCTCAATCATGTAGGAGGCAAAGCGCTGCCTGGAGTTGTTGATGCGGTCAAAGTACTCGGCGCAGTCCTGCATGAGCCTGAGGAAGGCGAGGCGGGTCCTGGGGCGCTTCTTCCACTGCAGGCGCAGCTGCCCGGTGACCTTCTTGCAGTCCTTGACCTTGATGAAGTCGAGCAGTTCCGGGCGGCCCAGCCCCAGCCGGGTGAGCATTGAGCCGGCAATCATTTCCCGGAAGGCGGTGTGGTCAACGCGGGGCAGGGATGAGAAGTCCAGATCCTCACTGTGCCGTGGGGTGGTGCCCTTGATCAGCACGCCGTTGGAGCAGTTTTGCACCTCAAACTCATGCCCTTCCTTGTTGCGGAACAGGTCGATCACCATTTCCATGTTGTGCGCGCTGGTCCTCATCAGTCCCCCGCTCAGCGCCACTCCCCCAAAGTTCCCGGGGACCTCCTGGTTGAGGTTGGAGGAGTTTGTCCCGGAGGCCGCCCCCCACTTGCCCGCATCATAGAGCGATGAGTAGCGGGAGTGGAACTGCCCGGAGTCCCCCATGGTGCCGTTGTCGATGCCAAAGAGGTAGATGTGGCGGAACCTCAGGTAGAGCGCGGCGGCGAGCCCCAGGTTGCCCACCAGCGGGTTCATGAGGGTGATGCCGCGGGGCATTTGTTCCTTGGGCAGTCGGGTGGGCAGCATCGCGCCGAAGGGCTCGTCGAGCTTGGCGAAGAGCATGGTGTGGCGGAAGTGGGCGGCGGTGCGGGGATGGACCACGTCCCCGGCGATGAGGAGGATGTTGCTGAGGTACTCCTGGTCGGGGATGAGGTCGAGGGTGTCGGCGATGTCCGGGGTGCGCTCGGTGGCGGCGTAGAAGTCGGCCTGGATGCCGGCGTGGTAGAGGGTGTCG
>JAILEI010000203.1 GCA_024688225.1 Succinivibrionaceae bacterium | reverse complement strand
CACCATCCTCGCCGCCATCATCCCCACCCCCCCCGCCCGGACGCACACGAACACCAAAGCCCACCTCGCCAAAGCCACCGCGCGGACGGCCGCGATCCTCAAAGCGATCCTCGCCAAAGCCACCGCGCGGGCGGCCGCGATCCTCGAAGCGATCCTCGCCAAAGCCCCCACGCGGCCTGCCGCGATCCTCAAAGCGATCGGAGCCAAAGCCACCGCGCGGGCGATCACGATCGGAGAAGCGATCGGAGCCAAAGCCGCGGTCGCGGCCACGGCCCTCGAAGCGATCCCGCCCTGCGCCGCGCCCCGACTCAAAGCGGCGCCCACCGCGGTCAAAGCCGCGATCCCGGCCGCCGCGCCCCTCCTGGGGCAGGCCCTCGCCCATGGGGCGGGGACGCTCGCGGGACTCCCCCTCATCCCAGGAGGGGCGGCGCTCGCGATCCCAGGGGCGGTCACGCCCGGACCCAAACTCCTCGCGATCGCGGTCCGAGCCATAGCGCTCGGAGCCAAAGCCCCGGCCCTCGCCGTAGCCGCGGTCCCCGCGCTCCCCATAGTCACCGCGGGGGGCGGCGGCCGCGCCCCAGGCGCGCTCGGTGTGCCCATGCCCAGCGGCATTGCCCCAGGGTCCCTGGCGCTCCTCGCTGACCGGGCGGGCGCCCGAGCGGGTGACCTCCTTGTTCCAGCGCGGGCTGGAGTCGGCGATGTTGAAGGGCTCGGGATCCTTTTGCTGGCGCTCCTTGTCATAGGAAAGCACGTAGCAGCGGTGCACCTCGGGGGTCAGGGCAAAGTCCTCGGGAATGGTGCTCGGGGTGATGTCCGTGGCGGTGAAGCCGTACTCCTCAAGGGCCTCGGTGTCGAGGGTGAAGCCCTGGCTGTTGGTGCAGAAAATGACCTTGCCCTGCGGGGTGAGGTGCCGGGTGAGGTTGGAGATGAGCCGCACCTGGTCGCGCTTGACGTCCAGGGTCTCCGACATGCGCTTGGAGTTGGAGAAGGTCGGCGGGTCGAGGTAGATGAGCGAGAAGCGCCGCGAGCCCTCCTCGCTGAGGAAGGCCAGGCAGTCCTTCTGCAGGAACTCGTGGCGGTCATTGGGGATGCCGTTGAGCGCGAGGTTGTCGAGCGCCACCTTGAGGTAGGTGCGGCTCATGTCCACGCTCAGGGTCTCCTCGGCCCCGCCCACCGCGGCGGCCACGGTCGCCGAGCCGGTGTAGCAGAACAGGTTCAGGAACGAGGCGCCGCTGGCCATGCCCATGATCAGCTTGCGGATCGGGCGCGCGTCAAGGAACAGGCCGGTGTCGAGGTAGTCGGTGAGGTTGACGTAGAAACTGAGGTCACCCTCGCGCACCGCCATGCGGATCGGCTCGGAGACGGCGCCGCCCTCGCGGCCGTACTGCTCGGCCCCGTGCTGCACCATGCGCTCCTTGAGGATGACATGGTTGCCGGGCACCCCGGTGGCGGCCACGGTCGCCGAGACCACGTCGAGCAGGCGGCGGTGCACCAGCTGCGGCGCCAGGCCCTCGGTGTTGCGGTAGCCGTTGACCACGAAGTAGTCCTTGTAGCGGTCGATGGCAACCGGGCAGCCGGGCAGGTCGGCGTTGTAGACGCGGTAGGCCTCCACGCGCTCGGGGGCCGCCCACTCGGCCATCGCCGCGACCTTCTCGCGGACCTTGTCCGGGAAGGCGGGATCGAGGGCCAGCGCCGAGGCCTGCTCCTGATCCTCCTCGCTGCGCCGCTCAATCCTGAAGATGCGCAGCTGGCAGTCGAGGTCGCCGTTGTAGAGGCTGTAGGTGTGGTCAGGGCGCAGGCGCAGGCAGGAGAGCAGGTCATGGGAGGAGGAGACCACCCCCACCTGGGCGCCGCTGAACTCCAGGCGCAGGCGGTCGCCGAGCTCGGTGTAGACCGCGAGCAGCTCGTTGAAGTTGCCAAGGCGGCGCCCGTAGGGCGGGTTGGTCACCACGTAGCAGGGCAGCTCGCTGTCCCCGAAGGGGCTGCGCAGGTCCGAGAGGGACCCCTGCTCCACACTGATGAGATCCTGGTAGCCGGCGCGCTCGGCGTTGGAGCGGGCGAGATCCACCATGTTCTGGTCGCTGTCGCGGCCCACGATGCGCATGCCCGACTCCACGGCCTGGGCATGCCCGCGGCGCGAGCGCACCTGCGCCGCGCTGCGCAGCGACTGCCACTGCGCCTCGTCGAAGATCTTGAGGCACTCAAAGCCAAAGTGCTGGCGGTCAAGGCCCGGGGCGGTGTCGGTGGCCACCGCGGCGGCCTCGGTGAGCAGCGTGCCCGAGCCGCACATCGGGTCGATGAGGTTGCCCGACTTGTAGCCAAGGCGCGCGAGCATCGCCGCGGCGAGGTTCTCCTTGAGCGGGGCCACGCCGGTGCGGCGGTGCTGCTCGCGGCGGTGGAGGGCGTGGGCGCCGCTGAGGTCGATGTAGACCGACAGCTCATCATGGCGCAGCGAGGCCTGCACCAGCACGTCGGGGCGGTCGCGGCTGACCGAGGGGCGCTCGCCGCAGGCCTTCACGAAGCGGTCGCAGATGGCGTCCTTGATGCGCAGCGCGCTGTACATCTCGTTGCGCAGCGCCTGGTTGGTGCCGGTGAAGCCCACCGCGATGGAGCGGGAGACCTCAAAGTAGTCCTCATAGGGAATGTCGAGCGCGCCCGCATAGAGCTCGCGGTCGGTCGGGGCGCGGCAGGATCCGAGGAGCAGCAGCACCCGCGAGGCGAAGCGGCTCCACAGGCAGGCCTCCATGCCTTTCTGGAAGTCGCCCTCAAAGTGCACCCCGCAGGAGCTCTCCCGCACGTTACCCGCCCCGAGGCCCTCCAGCTCCAGGTGGAGCAGCTGCTCAAAGGTATTGGGACAAGTGGCAAAGAATTGCATGGCGCACCCCGCAAAGCAAAGACAAAAACTCGAAACGACAATTGTACTTTCTTTTGGCGGCTAAAGACAGGGTGCGGCCACCGCCGGGCCACGAAAATCACCGCGCGTCCACCAGGGGCCCACCCGGCGCGCCGGGGCGGTTCGGGATGGCGTGGGATCCCTGCCCCCAGGAGGCGCCGGCCCGGGTGGGCAATGACCTGCCCCGCGGCTGGGCCCTGCTTGCACAAATCATGTTGATCACCACACCGCCAAGGCCCTGGGATGCAGCGTTGGCAATGGCCGGGCCATCCATGTTTTTGTGATCAGCATCAAATTTTGAGCGGTCGTTGAGACCGGCTTAATTCTATTGATTTATAATAAATTTTTATCCAATCCTGGTGACTGGCATATCTATCTATAACATATTCAAAATTTGATTTTTTATAAATCAGCGCATGCCTTGCCCTTGCATCCAGGATTCAGTTGCGTGGCATTTATTCACACCCAATAATTGCCCTTTTTTCCCAGCGGGGCCTTGGCCCCCTTAACTGCAAGGGGCCAGGCCCCCATTGCAAGAATGCCCCCCCTCAGGGAGCCAACCTAGATCCACTTCTACAGGAGAGTGCGGCACCTTATCCCAGGATAAAGCCGTCAATGCAATATGGAAAAAAACTGGTGGCATGGCAAGGTAGCCTACCAAATCTATCCCAGGTCCTTCAAGGACAGCAACGGTGATGGCATCGGGGATCTTAAGGGCATTATCAGCAAGCTCGATTACCTGAGCGACCTTGGCATTGACATTGTCTGGCTGTCCCCCATCTACCCCTCCCCCTTTGTGGACAACGGCTACGACATCAGTGACTACCGCAATATCGCCAGCGTCTTCGGCACCCTGGACGATTTCAAGGAGCTCCTGTCAAAGGCCAGGGAGAGGAATATCAGCATCATCCTCGACCTCGTGGTCAACCACTGCTCAAGCGAGCATGAGCTCTTCAAGAAGGCGCTCCAGGATCCCAGCGGTGAGGAAGGCTCGTACTTCTACTTTGAGAAGGGCCGTGACGGCCATGAGCCGGACAACCTGCGCTCCTATTTCGGCGGCTCGGTATGGGAGAAGGTTCCCGGGCATGACGACCTCTACTACCTGCACTACTTTGCCAAGGAACAGCCCGATTTCAACTGGACCAACCCCAGGCTGCGCGAAAAGGTCTACGACATGGTCAACTTCTGGCTGGGGATGGGCGTGGCCGGCTTTCGCATCGACGCCATCATGAACCTGGTCAAGGATCCCAGTTTCCCCGGCCTGCCCCCCGACGACACCGATGGGCGCTGCGCCTGCAACAAGATGACCAACGCCCTCCTGGGCAAGACCATTCCCCTCCTTAAGGAGCTCAAGGCCCATACCTTTGACAAGTGCAATGCCCTGACCGTCGCCGAGGCCTTTGGCGTCAGCGATGAGGTGCTGCCCATGCTCTATGGGGACGAGGGCTGCTTTTCCACCCTCTTTGACTTTGCGGCCCGCCAGCCCTACGAGCTCCTGCCCGGCTACTACGCCTTTTTCAAGTCCACGGTCAACAATTACCGGGACGCCAATTTTGCCACCCAGAAAAAGGTCCAGGACAGCGGCTTTATCTGCCCCATCCTCGAGAACCATGATGAGCCCCGCTCCCTCTCCTTCTACTTTGAGAAGGGGGAGCAGACCCCTGAGACCGCCAAGGCCCTCGCCACCGCCTTCATGTTCCTGAGGGGGCTGCCCTTCATTTTCCAGGGCCAGGAGCTGGGCATGACCAACACCCACTTTGACAGCCTTGAGGAGTTTGACGATCTCCTCGCCAAGGACGAGTACCAAAAGTGCCTCAGCCATGGCCTCAGCGCGGAGCGGGCCCTTCAGATCCTCAACGAGCAGTCGCGCGATCACGGCCGCACCCCGATGCTGTGGGACGACTCGGAAAATGCCGGCTTCAGCTCGCACCGGCCCTGGCTCAAGGTCCACCAGGACTACAAGGCCCTCAATGCCAGGGCCCAGGCCAGTGACCCTTGCTCGGTGCTGAACGCCTACCGGCGGCTGATTGCCCTGCGCAAGGATGAAAGGTTTGCCAGGATCTTCACCTACGGCACCTTCGAGGCCCTCCTTGAGCATGAGGATCGGATCATCGCCTACAAGAGAACCCTGGAGGGCAGGTCGCTTGCCGTCTTCGCCAACTTCAGGGCCAGTGAGTACCAGGTGCCACAATCCGGGGCCAGGGAAGTGGTGTACGCCACGAGCCCGCGCAGCGGCCTTGTGGATGGCACGCTGAAACTTGCGCCCTACAGCGCCTGCGTCTGCCTGCCCTAACCCAGTTTTTCCAGTAACAACCTAAGGTAAATATATGATTATCAATGCCTTGCGTAACCGCCCCGATAAGCCCACCCCGATCAATTTCGTGGAGAAGACCGCCTTCGGCCTCGGTGACTTTGCCTCCTGCATGCTCTATGTGGCGGCACAGTCCTTCCTGATGTTCTATTACACCGACTACATCCACATCAATATCGGCATTGTCGCCACCATCATGCTGGCCTCCCGCATCTTTGACGGCTTCTCCGACATCTTCATGGGGCACCTCATTGAGAGGACCAACTCCCCATACGGCAAGGCCCGCGCCTGGCTGCTCAGGATGCTGATCCCCTATGTGCTCGGCACCGTCATGCTGTTCTCGGTCCCCGAGAGCTTTGGGGAAACCGCCAAGCTAATCTACGTGTTCTTCTCCTACAACTTTGCCATCACCATCGTGTACACCGGCATCAACCTGCCCTACGGCGCCATGATGACCATGATGACCAAGGAGAGCTACGAGCGCTCGGTGCTGGTGATTTTCCGCATGGTGCTCGCCACCGCCGGCGCCGCCACCATCACCGCCATCACCCTGCCCCTGGTCAAGTTCTTTGGCGATGATGTCAGGGCCTGGACCTACGCCTTCATGGTCATCGGCCTGGTCGGCGCCGCCATCTTCTTCACCACCTTCTTCTTCTGCCATGAGCGCGTGGCCTCCCCGGTGCCCAAGGAGGAGGATCGCGACTTCAAGAAGAACATGAAGCAGCTCTTCACCAACCGCTACTGGATTGCCCTGACCCTGGCGATGGTCTTTGTCTGCTGCTCGGACATTGTCTACAACACCGTCAACATCTATGTCTGCAAGTATTTCCTGTTCGATGCCGAGCTGATCGGCCCCTTCGGCCTGACCCAGCAGACCCTGCGCCTGGTCTCCATGGTGCTGGTGCTGCCCTTCCTCCTCAAGCCGCTGGGCAAGCGGAACTGCCTGCTCCTTGCCTGCATCTGCATCTTCGCCGCCCTGGGCCTGAGGCTGCTCTTCCCGCACTCCGTGACCTGCTTCTACGCCACCGCCGTGCTCTATGGCTTTGGCCAGGGCTTCACCTACACCACCCTCTTTGCCATGATCCCGGACACCGTGGAGTATGGTGAGTACAAGGATGGCGAGCGCCACGAGGGCTACATCTATGCCGGCGCCTCGTTTGGCACCAAGGTCGGCGCCGGTGTCGGCCCTGCCATTGTCGGCCTGGTCCTGAACTTCAGCGGCTACAACGCCGAGGCCACCACCCTCACCGACGAGGTCTCCAGCGCCATCCTGATGGTCAGCTCCGTGGTCCCGGCCATAATTTTGGCCCTGGCCTTCGTGGCCATGCTCTTCTACAAGCTGGACAAGGAGTATGACGGCATCATCAAGGAACTGGAGTTAAGGCACCAGAATGATCAGAAGGAACAGCCGGCCCAGTAACCCTTCCCCGGCAAGGTAAGCCCTGCGGATGGCAGTTCCCCTGCCATCCGTTTTTTTTATGCGGACGCCAGGGCCATGCCCGCGCGGGAGCGGCCAGGGCTGGCCCGCCACGCCGGCGCGCCATGGGCAGGCGACCCTGAGGCGATTCCAGGGCCTAATTAATGGCAGGGATGCCCGGCTGCGGGCTGATCAAGGGGAAAACCGCCCTCCCCCCGCAAAGCGGGGGATGCGGCAGGGCACCGCCGGGTGGGCCAGCTAAAGGCAGAGCGCCGACACCGCCAGCGCCACGAAAATCACCGCGCTGCCGCGGTTGAGCCACAGCGCCCCGCGCGGGGAGGCAATGAGCGCCCCCAGGCTGCCCGCCGCCAGGGCCAGCAGCGAGAAGGCCGCGAGGGTGGCCAGGAGGAAGGTTGCCCCCTGCACCGCCATCTGCACCGCGGCCTCCTCGGCAGTGGCGCCCTTGGGCAGGAACTGGGGGAAGAAGGCCACAAAGAACAGCACCACCTTGGGGTTGGTGAGGTTCATGATGAGCCCGCGGCGCCACAGCAGCAGCCCAGGCAGGCGCTGGGCCTCACCACGGCCCACGGGGTCGCGGGCGTGGCGCCAGGCCATCACGGCGAGGTAGAAAAGGTAAAGCGCGCCGGCGATGCGCAGGCCCCAGAACAGCGCCGGCGAGGCGCTGAAGACCGAGGCGAGGCCCAGCGCCGCGGCCACGGTCTGCACCAGCACGCCGGTGCACAGCCCCAGCACCACGCACAGCCCCGAGCGCACCCCGCAGGTGGCGGACTGGGCAATGGTGAAGATATTGTCAGGACCAGGGGCGAAGGCCAGGGCCAGCGAGGCCATGAGGAAGGAAAGCCAGAGCGATGGATCCAAGTGCACTCCCAGAAAAAACTTTGGGAGCCCGAAGGCTCCCAGCCGGACTTAAGGCCCGAGGGCCACGGCGCCGGATCCGTCTCTCCTGAGCGGGCTCATTGGCCGTTCAGTGCTTCCTGATACCCTTATCGGCAGCGCGGGGACGGATCTTGAGGCCTATTCCTGCTTGTTTGAGCTGATGAAGCTCGAGTCCTCATCGTCGTCAAGCACCGAGCGCACCTTGATCTCAGGCATGGGCCCGTCGTCCTTGCGCTCCTCGGCGGCCTCCTCCTCCTTGGGCTCGGGCTCGGCGTCCCCGCCCTTTTGCTCGTCGCCGCCATCGTGGGCCGGTCCCAGGTCGGGCTCGGCAAGCGGATCCTCGTGGCGCGGCTCCGGGGCGCGGAACAGCGAGGAGAGGTCGGGCTCGCGGGGAATCTCCGGCTCGGGGGCGCTGTCCATGGACGGGGCGGCCACCGCCAGGGGATCAGGGGCGCTGGGGACCTGCGGGGCCTCCGGGACGCCCTGCGCCACCTGCGGCTGCGGGCGCGGGGCCTGGCGCGGCGGCTCCTTGATCCCGAGGGCGGAGAAGATGAGGTCGAGCGGGATGCGCTCGAGGGGAATGCGGGGGTGGCTGCGGCCGTAGGCGCCGCGCTGCATGCCGAGGAACAGGCTGTTCTCGCTCGGGGTGAGCAGCAGCTCGACCTCGCCCAGCAGGCGGTCATCGTAGGTCCACAGGTCACGGTTCTGCACGAAGATCTCCTCCTTGAGCAGGAGGCTGATGGTGCGGGGCAGGTGCACGCGCAGGTTGTTGAGCACCGCGAAGCTGCGCGAGGAGATGCTGCCGAGGTAGAAGCAGCGGGCGTTGGTCACGCTCTCGAGCTCCGCAATCTCGGAGATGAGCTGCGGCGGGGTCACCAGCAGCATGGTGCCGTTGCGCTCGGGAATCGACAGCGCGGTCTCGAGGCTCTCGGTGAAAATCACCTGCTCGGGGGCAATCTGCATGCGGGCCAGATCCTCGATGGTCACCGAGAAGTAGCGCATGCCGCCCACCAGGGCGCGCAGCTCGGGATCGAGCAGCACCACCTTCACCAGGGCCGGCGGCGGGACCAGGCCCAGCTGCAGGAGATCCCGGCGGTTGCGGTCCAGGCCCAGGCCCTGCCCGAGGAAGGACAGCAGCAGCGAGCGGTGGCTCTCAAACCAGGCCGAGTCCACCCCGCGCACCGGGATCTGGCGGATCAGGCAGCCCGAGTGCGGGTTCTGGCACAGCCAGTCGCAGACATCGAGGAACTTGGAGAAGTCCTCCTCCTCGAAGGCGGTCAGGTAGTCAATGCAGGAGATGGCCGACTCCACCAGGGCGGGGAGGCGGTCGCGGATGGCGGTCAGCCGCGCCAGGGAGGTCTGGAACTCCACCAGGTGGCCGGCCCAGGAGGCCACCTCGCAGGCATCGCCGAAGATGACCTGCACCGGGACCTTGACCTCGCCAACGTCCGGCACGGTGCGGGACTGGAACTCCACGTGCCCGGAGGGCAGGTCCGTGCCCTGCCAGGAGCGGCAGAAGGCCAGGAAGGTGTCGCGGTTGCTGTTGGCGATGCGCTCCGAGGGGGCGTTCAGGTTGACTGCGCAGGGGAAGCCGTTGATTTTGCTTCCCTGGCTCGATATGTACTCGCGCAGCCAGCTGATTACCTTGCTCTTGTACAGCTGCACCACGTCATTGTATACGGCAGTCCGGTTCTTCATATTCTCGCAGTCCTCATGAACAGCACGCCGGGGACGAACACAAGTCCGCAGGCTAGTACGGATTATAAGGTAAGCGCCAATTTTTTCAACCAGCGGCCGCCAAGTTTGGGTGCATGCCCCACTGGCCGGGCAACCCCCAGGGGGCGCGGGACCCCCTGCGCGGCGCTCAGCCGCTCACCCTCAGCCCCACGATGCCGGTGATGATGAGGGCAATGCAGAGGATCCGCACCGCTGACAGGTCCTCGCCAAACAGGATGATCCCGAGGATCACGGTGCCCACCGTGCCAATGCCCGTCCAGCAGGCATAGGCGGTGCCCAGGGGGATGGCGCGCATGGCAAGGGCCAGGAAGTAGAAGCTCGCCAGCATGCCCAGCACGGTGAGCGCGCTCGCCGTCACCACGGTAAAGCCGTGGGAGAGCTTGAGCCACACCGCCCAGAACACCTCAAAAAAACCCGCGACCAGCAGGTAAGCCCAGCTCATGTACACCTCCTTGCCCATGGCAACAAAAAAGCCTGGGAGACCTCAATCGTCTCCCAGGCTTTTGTCCTTCCGTGGCGCGCCTCGCGCGAGCTTTCTCTCACACCAGGCCAACCAGGGGTTGCGGAACGTTAGAAAACTGCCCGCATTCTAGCACGTTTGCGGGGGTGGGCGCCGCCGTGGTGCTAGAATGCGGGAAACGGAGGAACACAGCATGGATGGGCAACTCGTACCTTTCGTCATCTGCTATGACTTTGACGGCACCCTGGCCCCTGGCAACATGCAGGAGAACAGCTTCATCCCCGCCCTCAGGATGAGCAGCGCCGAGTTCTGGGAGCAGTCCAACCAGCTGGCGGCCCAGAACGGCGCCGACCGGGTGCTCACCTACATGTACCTCACCATCAGCATGGCCCGCCAGCACCAGCTGCGGATCCGCCGCGAGTCGATCGTGGAGTACGGGCGCAGCATCAAGTGCTTCCCCGGGGTGGACGAGGATCCCGTGCAGGGCGTGAAGTCCTGGTTTGACCGCACCCGCGACTACGGCCGCGAGCGCGGGATTGAGGTGCGGCACTACATCATCTCCTCGGGGCTCAAGGAGATGCTCGAGGGCTGCCCCGCCGCGCGCCGCGTCGACCAGATCTTCGCCTCGCGCTTCATCTATGACGCCGACGACATCCCGGTCTGGCCGGCGATCGCCCTCAACTACACCACCAAGACCCAGTACCTGTTCCGCATCAACAAGGGCTGCCTGAGCGAGGGCGACGATCTCGTGATCAACAAGTACCTGCCCGACAGCGAGCGGCCGGTCCCCTTCCGCCACATGGTCTACATCGGGGACGGGTCGACCGACGTGCCGAGCATGCGCGTGGTCAAGAACAGCGGCGGGCGCGCCATCGCCGTCTACAACCCCGCCGATCCCGCGGGCAGCGACCTCGCCCGCAGCCTGGTGCAGGACGGGCGCGCCGACATCGGCGCCGCCGCCGACTACACCGAGGGCAGCGCCCTCGACAGCGCCATCAAGGCGATGCTCGACATCTGCGCCGCCGAGAGCTCCATCCGCGCCAACAGCGCCATCATCAACGGCGCGAGGTAGGCCCCTTGCCCTGCGCCATGCGGCGCAGGATCCCCACTGAGTCCGAGACCAGTCGCACCCTCAGGCTGGCAAGGCTCAGCTCCCCAGGGGCCGGGGGCAGCGGGCGCACCGCCTTGATGGCCATGTAGCCAAGGCGCGTCGAGTAGATCCCCGCCGCCACCCCCTGACCCGCCGAGGCCCCCAGGCGCGCCAGCAACTCCGCCCCCAGCACGTCCGCCCCCATGTCGGTGGCCAGGTCGGCAAGGCCGATGTAGACGAGGTTGCGCACGATCACCCGGTACAGCGCAAAGCGCCCCCACAGCCCGCAGCGGTAGCCGTAGGCCGCGGCCACCTCGCGGATCATGCGCAGCGAGCGCGCCAGGAAGAAGGCCATGTCGATCCAGGCCACCGGGCTGAGCGCCACCACGATGCCGCTGTCCCGCGAGCGCCTGAGCACGATCTCCTTGGCCCGCTCGTCAACCTTGCTGAGCACCAGGCGTGAGTAGAGGGAGAACACCTCCTCAGGGGAGAAGTGCGGCTTGGCCTGGTCGCGGAAGGCCACAAGCGCCGCCTGGTCCACCACCGTCGAGGCGGCGGCCATCCGCTCGCACAGGGCGATGGCGTCGCGGCCGCTGCCTGAGGCCGTGATTTCCCGGGCCCGCTCGCGGTTGCGCCCCGTGGAGCGCAGCCGCCACACCGCGCGCATCTCCCGCCCGATGGCCATAAGCGCGAGGCCCAGCGCCAGCCCAATCCCGCCGCACCAGCACCAGCCGCCCACCGTGCCCCGCTCAAAGGCCGAGAGGATGAGGTCGTAGACCTGCAGGCCCCCGACTGCCACCACCAGGCACAGCAGCCACAGGATGGGGCTGGACCAGAAGCTGGCCCTCAGCTCCTCCCCATCGTCCCCCAGGGGCTCCTCGCCCGGCGGGAGGGTGGAGATCTGCCCGGTTTCGAGATCTGCGGCGGAAAGCTGGCGCTCCCCCCGCCCCTCCTCCCCCGGCAGCTCAAAGCCGGGGTTGAGCGCCTCATTGGTCCCGGTGGCCTCATCCTCGGGGGGCAGCTCAAATCCCGGGCGAAAGCCGCTCATAGCTTGTCCTCCAGCAGGTAGGAGAGCATCAGGTCCATGCCCAGGGAGGGCACCGGGCCGCCCTCCTCGACCGGCAGCGGCGGCAGGCCCTGGCGCAGCAGGAAGTGCTCCCGGAAGAAGTCCATGGCCTCCACGCTCCACTTGCTCGGCATGGTGCCGGGGTAAAAGCTGCCGTCTGCCCGGTTGGCGGTGCGCAGCACCTGGGCCCGGCGCCCCTGGTGGGTGATCTCGTGGCAGGTGGTGGCCGAGATCGAGGAGAGGGTCATGAACTGGCAGTTCGAGCCCCCGCCGCGCACCTCCCGCGCCGCCGAGGTCACCATCGAGCGCAGCAGCTCAAGGAGGTGGGGCAGCTCGTCGTAGGTGACAAGGTCGGCCTTGGTGGCGGCGAAGATGACCTTGTCGATGCGGGGCGCGAACAGGCGCAGCAGGAAGTTGCTGTCCCCGTAGCTGAAGTTGCCCAGCAGCGCGGCGAAGGTGTCGTTCACCCCCCGGAAGGACTCCTTGCCCCCGCGCAGCGCCTTGAAGCAGTCGATGAGGATCACCTGGCGGTCCAGGCCCGAGAAGACCTCGCGGTAAAAGCGCTCCACCACCTCGGTGCGGAAGGACTCGTAGCGCTGGCGCATCACCTGGTAGAGCGAGCCGCGCGGGGGATCCCGCGGCGGGTCGCCCAGCCAGGGCACAAACTCGATGACCGGCGCGCCCTGCAGCTCGCCGGGCAGCACAAAGCGCCCCGGCACCACCATGGCGATGCCGATTTCCTTGCAGCGGCGCTGCCAGGCCACGTAGGACTCCACCACGGCATGCAGCGCCCGCACGTCAGGCGGCGCCAGGGGATCGAGCGCGCGGCACTGCGCCATGAGGGCCGCGGTGCCCTCCACCGCCTCGGTGAGGCGCTGCGCCTCCTCGCGCACCAGGGCGCTGAACTCCTCGTAGGAGCGCCCGAGCAGCACCAGGTCGATGAGCCACTCCCCAGGGTAGTCGAACAGGTCGAGGTAGAGGGTGCGGGTGCGCCCCGGCATGTAGAACCTTGAGTCGCGGCAGCGCACCTCAAGGCGGATCTCGCTGACGCTCTCGGTGGGGACGGGCCAGCGCGGGGGGCGGGCGGTGAGCGCGTCATAGCACGCCTCGTAGGGGAAGCGCGGCACCGTGAGGTTGTGGTTCTGCACGATGCCGCCGTACCCAATCCCGGCCTCCGTGTAGCCCCTGAAGCGCCCCATGCGGGACTGCGCGCCCTCCGTGCCGAAGGAGAGGACGGTGTTCACCAGCGAGGTGATGAAGGCGGTCTTGCCGCCCCGGGACAGCCCGGTCACGCCAATGCGCAGCTCGCGGTCCAGCAGGCGGTTCACCCCGTCGGAGAGGGTGTCGGAGATGGTGTCGGTGATGCCGTTGAGCAACCGGTCTAGCATGGGGCGGGAACCTCAGTGGGAAGGCGCCATGGCCGGGCGTCAGGACAGCTGCCCGTGCCAGGCGATGGGCCGCAGGTCCAGGGAGTCGCAGTCATCGAACATCCCGTCGCGGATGGTGACATGGGAGACATCCCAGCTGCGCAGCGAGTGCGACTGGCTGAAGCGCTCGCAGCCCAGGAACATGCCCCCCATCTGGGTGACATGGGAGACGTCCCAGTCGCCGAGCGGCTGGTTGAACTCGTGGCAGCCCTGGAACATGCCCCACATGTCGGTGACATGGGAGACGTCCCAGCCGTTGAGCGGCTGGTTGAAGTGCCAGCAGTCGTGGAACATGAAGCTCATGTTGGTGACGTGCGACACGTCCCAGCGCTCGAGGGGGCGGTTGAACTCGAGGCACTCGGAGAACATCCACTGCATGTCGGTGACATGCGACACATCCCAGGCCGAGAGATCCTGGTTGAACTCGAGGCAGTCGGCGAACATCCCCTGCATGGTGGTGACGTGCGACACGTCCCAGCCGCGCAGCGGCTGGTTGAAGGCCGGGCAGCCGCGGAACATCCCCTCCATGTTGGTGACGTTGGAGACGTCCCAGGCGCCCAGCGGGCGGTTGAACTCGAGGCACTCGGAGAACATCCACTGCATGTCGGTGACGCGCGAGACATTCCAGGACGAGAGATCCTGGTTGAAGGCCGAGCACTCGCTGAACATGTGGCCCATGTCGGTGACATGGGAGACGTCCCACCCGCCGAGCGGGCGGTTGAACTCCCGGCAGCCCTGGAACATGTAGCCCATGTCGGTGACCCCCGAGACGTCCCAGCCCGAGAGATCCTGGTTGAAGGCGGAGCAGTCGCCGAACATGCAGCGCATGTCGGTGACGCAGGAGACATCCCAGCCCGAGAGATCCTGGTTGAAGGAGGAGCAGCCGCAGAACATCAGGTACATGTCCCGCGCCGCGGAGACGTCCCAGTCCCCCAGCGGCTCGTTGAAGGACTTGCACCCGCAGAAGAGGTTGCTCATGTCGGTGACGTTGGAGACGTCCCAGCAGCCGATGCCCGCGAGCGAGCGCCTCCGCACCCCGCCGGTGGCATGCCCGGCGCCGGCGTCCTCGACCTGGAAGAGGCCGGAGAGATCGGTGATCGCCGAGGTGTCGATGTCCGCGAGATCCACCGACTCGTTGCGGCACAGGGCGATGAGCTCGCCCTTGTCCGCCGGGTGGTGCCGGCACGCCGCGTTGATTCTGTCCTGCTCCTGCCTGCTCCTAGCCATCGCCGCCCCCATTGACCAACCCAGCCCAAGGCCATGCCACCATGCTAGCACGAATGGGGCCCATGGGACGCCCCGTCAATCGCCCTGGCGCTCCCAGAAGCGCTCCATCCCCCGCTCCGCCATCCAGTCGCGCCCCTCGCGCTGCATCTCGCGCCGGGCCCTGAAGAAGCCCCGCAGCAGCTCCGCGCACTCGCCCGCCCGGATCCCCCCCACATAGGCATAGTGGTGGTTGTGCCCCGGGTGGGTGAGCAGCGAGAAGGCCGAGCCCAGGGCGCCGGTGCGCGGGTCAAAGGCGCCGAAGCACACCCGCCCAAGGCGCGCGTGCACCATGGCCATCGCGCACATCACGCACGGCTCCAGGGTCACGTAGAGGGAGAGCCCCGGGAAGCGGTAGGTCCCCAGGGCCTGCCCCGCGCGGCGCAGCGCCACCACCTCGGCATGGGCGGTCGGGTCATGGTCGGTGATGGTGCGGTTGCAGCCCACGGCCACCACCTCCCCGCCCTCGCCGCAGAGCACCGCGCCCACCGGGATCTCGCCCAGCCGCGCGGCCTCCCGGGCCTGCTCGAGCGCCAGGCCCATCAGGTCATGGTCGCTCACAGCGGCCACCACCCCAGGTGGCCGCCAATGAAGGCGCACCAGACCACGGCGGTGAGGATCAGCAGCACAAAGACGCAGGCGCTGCCGAGATCCTTGGCGCGACCGGAGAGCTCGTGGTACTCAGTGCCGATGCGGTCGACCACCGCCTCCACCGCCGAGTTGATGAGCTCAAAGGCGAGGGTCAGCCAGGGAAAGGCCACGAGCAGCAGCAGCTCCACCAGCGAGGAGGCCATGAGCGCCGCCCCCACGGTCATGAGCGTGGCCAGGCACATCTCCTGCCTCACGGCGGCCTCGTTCTCAAGGCCCGCCCTGAAGCCCTTCATGCTGTAGACCGCCGCCCGGGCGATCCGATCGAGTCCCTTGCGCTGCACCTTGGCCATTTGCCCTGCCTCCTCTTGCCAGAAACCAACGGGTAGGGATTTTACCAAAACCCAGGCGGCGGCGCGGCGCCACAGGCGGGCGCCTTTGGGTTAGAATCAGGGGATTGCCTGGCCTTGGCCACCCCCCCGTGCGACGGATACCCATGAGCGACAAGCACAACAATGAAGATAAGGGCGGCATCCTGCCCACCAAGTTTGACCTGATGTGGGTCATGAACCTCTTTGGCACCGCGGTGGGCGCCGGGATCCTCTTCCTGCCCATCCGCGCCGGCCAGTCCGGGCTGTGGCCCATCATCGTGATGGCGGCGATCGTGGGCCCCATGACCTACCTCTCCCACCGCGGCCTGGGGCGGCTGGTGCTCGCCTCCCCCCACCCGGGCCGGGACATCACCACCGTGGTCTCGGACTTCTTCGGGCCGCTGGCGGGCCCCATCATCACCGCGCTCTACTTCTGCGCCATCTACCCCATCATGCTGGTCTACGCGGTGAGCATCACCAACACCGTGGAGAGCTTCTGGGTGCACCAGCTCCACGGCGAGCCGCCGCCCCGCTACCTGCTTGCCCTCTGCTGCGTGTCCGCCTACATGGGGGTGATTCTGCTCGGCATCCGGCTGGTGATCATCATCAACGAGCGCCTCACCTACCCGCTGTGCGCGGTGCTGCTCGCCCTGGCGCTCTACCTCATCCCCAGCTGGGACCTCTCGCGCTTCTCCGAGGTCCCGCCGCCCGGCGAGTTCCTCGCCACGCTCTGGCAGTGCCTGCCGGTGCTGGTCTTCGCCTTCAGCCACACCCCCGCCATCTCCACCTGCTCGGTGTCGATGATCAGGAAGTACGGCCCGGGCGCCGAGCCCCACGCCAACCGCACCTTCCTCATCACCAGCAGCCTGCTGGCGCTGTTCACCATGTTCTTCGTGCTCTCCTGCGCCCTCGCCCTCACCACCGAGGACCTGCGCGAGGCCAACCGGGAGAACATCACCATCCTCTCCTACCTCGCCAACAAGCTCGACGCCCCCCTGATCGGCATCGTGGGCCCGGTGGTGGCGCTGCTCGCCATCTCCACCTCCTTCTTCGGGCACTACCTCGGCGGGCGCGAGGGGCTCAACGGCATCATCGCCACGGTGACCGAGGGCCCGGTGCAGGGCAGCGCGCGCCGCAAGGCGGGGATCACCGCCTTCTTCTTTTTCACCCTGTGGGCGGTGGCGACGGCCAACCCCAGCGTGCTCTCCATCATTGAGTCGCTGTCCGGGCCGATCCTCGCCGTCATCCTGTTCATCATGCCCATGTACGCAGTGCTCAAGGTGCCGGCCATGGCCCGCTACCGCGGGCAGTGGACCAACAAGTTCGTCGCGGTGATGGGCACGGTCACCATCGCCTCGCTGCTGCTGGGCTTTTTCTAGGGAGGAGCAAACATGGAAGGGCAAGGGAGGCGGCGCTGGCTGCCGGAAAAGTATGACCTGATGTGGGTAATGAACCTCTTTGGCACCGCGATCGGGGCGGGGATCCTGTTCCTGCCCATCAGCGCCGGGCAGTCAGGGCTGTGGCCCATCATCGCGATCACGCTCATCGTGGGCCCCATGACCTACTACGCCCACCGCGGCCTGACCCGCTTCGTGCTCTCCTCGCCCAGCGCGGACGGCGACATCACCAGCGTGGCCGGGGAGTACTTCGGGCCGCTCGCGGGCCTCATCATCAACCTGGCCTACTTTGGGGCCATCTACCCCATCCTGCTCATCTACGGGGTGAGCATCACCAACACCGTGGACAGCTTCTGGGTCAACCAGCTGGGGCTCGAGCCCCTGCCCCGGGTGGCGCTCTCCGGGGCCTGCATTGCCATCTACATGGGGGTAATCCTGCTGGGGCAGCACCTGGTGCTCATCTTCAACGAGCGCCTCACCTACCCCCTGTGCGCGGTGCTGTTCCTGCTCTCCTGCTACCTCATCCCCCACTGGAGCCTCTCGCTGTTCTCCTACGTGCCTGACGCCCAGGGCTTCCTGTCCACCCTGTGGCTGTGCCTGCCGGTGCTGGTCTTCTCCTTCAACCACTCCCCCGCCATCTCCTCATGCGCGGTGTCCATGCGCATCAAGTACGGGGCCAACGCCGAGGGGCACGCCAACTCCACCCTGCGCCTGACCAGCACCATCCTGGTGCTGTTCGTGATGTTCTTCGTCTTCTCCTGCGCCCTCTCCCTCACCCCTGAGGATCTTAGGGCCGCGGACGAGCAGAACCTCACCATCCTCTCCTACCTCGCCAACAAGCTCGACGCGCCGTTCATGGCGATCATCGCCCCGCTGGTGGCGCTGCTCGCCATCTCCACCTCCTTCTTCGGCCACTACCTCGGCGCCCGGGAGGGCCTCAACGGCATCGTCGCCCGGGCCACCGGCCAGGGGCTGCACGGCAGCCGCCGCCGCAAGGTGGGCATCGCCGCCTTCTTCTTTGTCACCCTGTGGGTGGTGGCGGCCCTCAACCCCCGGGTGCTCGGCATCATCGAGTCGCTCTCCGGGCCGCTGATCGCCCTCATCCTGTTCATCATGCCCATGTACGCGGTGGCCAGGGTGCCCGCCATGGCCCGCTACCGCGGGCAGTGGTCCAACAAGTTCGTCGCAGTGATGGGCAGCGTCACCATCGCCTCGCTCATCCTTGGCCTGGCCTGAGGTAAACACCATGAACCCACTCACCAAGACTGACCCGCTCAAGGGCCGCCCCCCGGTCGAGACCGCCCTCTTTGACTTCTTCAAGATCGGCCCCGGCCCCTCCAGCTCCCATACCATCGGGCCGATGCGCATCGGCGCCGACTTCATCGCCAAGGCCGCGGCGCTGCCCAGGGAGACCCTGGACCGCGCCGCCCGGGTGGAGGTGGAGCTCCTGGGCTCGCTGTCCGCGACCGGCAAGGGCCACGGCACCGACACCGCGGTGCTCGCCGGCCTCACCGGCAACCAGCCCGAGTCCTGCCCGCCCACCGTGCTGGAGACCCTGCGCGACCACCCGCCCTCGGGGCTGGTGGTGCCCATCCCCAGCCACCCCCTGCCCATCTCCCCCTCCGACATCAGGTTCGGGCCGGTGCGGCACAGCCGCCCCTACAACAACACCCTGGTGGCGCGCCTGCTCGATGCGGGCGGGGGGGTGCTGTTCGCCCTGGAGTACTACTCGGTGGGCGGGGGCTTCATCCAGTGGGAGGGCTACGAGGAGCCCCACCGCGGCAAGCCGGTGCACCCCTACGGGAGCATGCGCGAGCTGCAGGAGCGCCTTCAGGAGACCGGCCTTAGCATCCATGAGCTGATCCTCGAGAACGAGATGGCCATCACCGGGCTCTCCCGCCCGGAGATCCTCAGCCGCCTCAACCGCCTGATGGACGCGATGTACGACTCGGTGCGCCGCGGCCTTGCGCATGAGGGGCGCCTGCCCGGCACCCTCGGGGTGTGGCGCAAGGCCCGCGCCCTGAGCGAGCACTACGGGCAGAGCAACTTCGAGGTCGCAAGGCTCCTGGGCCGGCTCAACGCCTACGCCTTCGCCGTTGCCGAGGAAAACGCCGCGGGCGGGATCATCGTCACCGCCCCGACCTGCGGGGCGGCGGGGGTGATCCCCGCGGTGCTCTACGCCATGAAGCACGATCTCAGCCTCGGCGACCGCGCCCTGCGCGAGGGGCTGCTGGCCTGCGCCGCGGTGGGCTACCTCTGCAAGCACAACGCCGGCATTGCCGGGGCCGAGGTGGGCTGCCAGGGCGAGGTGGGGGTGGCCTCCTCGATGGCCGCCGCCATGCTGGCCCACGCCAACGGCTACGACGCCACCGTGGTGGAGAACGCCGCGGAGGTGGCGCTCGAGCACCACCTGGGACTGACCTGCGACCCGGTGGGCGGCTATGTGCAGATCCCCTGCATTGAGCGCAACGCCATGGGCGCAGTCAAGGCCTTCAACGCCTTCCTGCTCGCCTCCGCCGAGAAGCTGCCCGAGCACAAGGTCTCGCTGGACGCCGCCATCGTGGCGATGAACGAGATCGGGCACGACATGAACATCAAGTTCAAGGAGACCTCCGGCGGGGGCCTCGCGGTCTCGTTCGTGGAGTGCTAGGCAGGGTGGCGGCTTGCCCTAGGGGGCAAGCCGGCGCGGCAATCCCGATCCAAAGCGTGATCTGGGCCGCATTAATTCGCAGGCCCTCCCAGCCGGGGGGACCGCATCATCAATAATTGCCCCACGCCCGCCCCACGCGGGATCACGGCCCGCCGCCCCACCCGGGGCGGCCGGTGGCCAGGGACAGGATTGCGCATGAGACCATCACCCCCAGGATGCCCCCCCGCGGCGCGCGGCGCCATCCTGCTGTGCCTCTACGCCCTGACCTTCATGGGGATCCAGAACACCTTCTCCCTGATCTGCATGATCCCGCTCATCGAGGGGCCCAGCCTCCCCGTCAGCGCGCGGCTGCTGCAGATCCTCGCCTACTGCCTGTTCATCTCCCTGGGCATGCTGGCCTTTGCCCTCTGGTACGCCCGCCTTGGCGCCCCGGCCCAGCGGGCCGCCCTGGCCGCCACCATCGCCGCGGGGCTCGCCATGGGCGCCTTCTACCGGGTGCCCTTTGCCGACTACCCAGTGCTCCACCTCACCATGCTCCTCGGGCACGCCGGGGCGCAGGGCATGCTCTCGGCGCTCGCGCTCTCGCTCGCGCTGCAATACGTGAAAAGGCCGCGCCTGCCCATGTTCATTGCCTCCGCGATGGCGCTGGGCGTCTCGCTGACCATCGCCCTGGGACTCCTCATGGACCGCCTCGGGGACGTGGTCATCGAGGCCTTCAGCTGCCTGTGCCAGATCCTCGAGGCCGCCTGCTTCCTGGCCCTGCGCCATGACCTCACGCTCAAGGATCTCTCCACCAGCCGCCGCGGCAAAAGCTCGGGCCAGATGCGCCCTTACCTAATGCTCTGCGTGGCGATAGTGGCGCTGCTCTCCTTCATCCACGGACTCAAGGACGGTTCCCAGTACCTGGCCCTCGAGCGCCTCAAGGCCGAGTACGTGCACGCCGACTTCCGCATCCTCTACATCGCCTCGCTGCTCATCGCCGGGGCGCTCTTTGAGCGGCTGGGGGGCTACCGCATCATGCTGGCGCTGCTCTCGGCCACCATGGCGTGGATGTGCGTCTACCTCTTTGAGTTCGAGGAGGCCAGCGCGTACAGCTTCGCCCTGGCGGAGTTTTCCTCTGGCTTCTTCGTGATCTTCGTAACCTGCATCTTCCTCAATGTCGCCAACAGCACCGTGGCCCCCCTGCTGGTGGCCAACGCCGGGCGCATGATTGAGTACCCCACGGTCATCACCAGCGCCATGTCCGCCACCCTCATCCTCGAGCGCGGCACCTTCCTCGCGCTCCTGGTCACGATCATCCTCTTCTTCCTGCTCATGACCCTGATGTTCAGGCACACCTCCTCCTACCAGTCCGCCATGAGGCTGAGCAACGCGCTCAGCCTCTACGAGCAGGAGCGCAAGGGGCGCGCCCAGGCTGAGCGGCGCCTCGAGGAGCTCAGGCAGGAGGTCGAGGACCTCAGGGAGCGGCTGCAGCGCACCGAGCGCGCCCCCCTGCCTCCCGCGACCCCAGGGCAGCCCGCAGCCGCCCCGGCCCAGGGCTGGGAGGGGTTCATCGCGGGCCATGGCATCACCCCCAAGGAGCAGGAGGTGCTGTGGGAGGTGCGCAGCCTCGCCCCGATCAAGGACATCGCCCGGCGCCTGGGGATCTCAGAGCGCACCGTCAAGTACCGGATCACGCAGATCCTGAAGAAGACCGGGGCCCGCAGCCAGAAGGACCTGCTGCTGCTCATGGGCCAGGGCGGCACGGGGGCGCCCCCCGGCGCACCCGGGGATACCCGACCCTCCTGATGGTAAAATCCCTCCCCAGGGACGCCCCTGAGCACCAGGGCGGCGCCATGGCATGGAGAGACAAGACAATGGGCAACTACAAGACAGTGCTGGTAACGGGGGCCTCGGCCGGGTTTGGCCTTGAGATCGCGCGCCTCCTCGCGGGCAAGGGCTACCAGGTGATAGCCTGCGCCCGGCGCCTGGAGAAGCTTCAGGCGCTCGCCGCGGAGAGCGGCAACATTTACCCGCTCAAGCTGGACGTCACCGACGAGCGGGCGGTGACCGCCCTGCCGGGGAACCTGCCCGGCGGCATCGGCCAGGTTGACGCGCTCATCAACAACGCCGGCCTTGCCATTGGCCAGGATCGCGCCCAGGACAGCAAGGTCGGGGACTGGAAGACCATGGTCGGCAC
>JAILEI010000202.1 GCA_024688225.1 Succinivibrionaceae bacterium | reverse complement strand
CTGGGCACCAAGCAGGAACTGCTCAGCCTCATTGAGCAGGGCTCCAATGTGGTGACCAACGTGGAGTATGAGCTGCTCTCCGAGCGCGGCGCTGGGGAACTGGGCCTCATCTCGGTGCCCTATGCCTTCAGGAACTGGGATGAGGTCAGAGCCTTTGAGCAGGGGGAGGGCTTCAAGCAGGCGTTGCTGTGGCTGGAGCGGGAGCGCAACCTCAAGGTGCTTTGCTCCTGGCATTACGCGCCCCGCCATTTCTTTGCCCGCCGCCCTGTGCACAACCTCTCCGACCTCCAGAACCGCACCATCCTCACCAGGAGCAGCGCCCTGCACAGCACCTTCTTTGAGGCCTTCGGCGCGATTCCTGCCTCATTGCGCTTCTCCGAGAACGATCTCCTCGAGCAGGGCCTCGACGCCATTGACAACACCGTGGTCGGGTTCCATGACAACTTTTTCGTGAAGTTTCGCAACAAGCGCTGGCACGCCTACCTGGACAGCCACAACTTCGCGACTTTCGCGGTGGTGACCTCGGCGCGGGCCTTCAACGCGCTGCCCAAGGCATCCCGCGACCTGCTCTATGGCACCTGCAACCAGGTGGGGGAGCGCATTGAGTCCAGCATGCCAGCCCGCGAGGAGCGCTTGCGCCAGGAAATGGTTGCCGCCGGCCTGGGGGTCAGCGCCCCCGATCCCAATGCCTCCCACCTCGAGGAGGCGTTTCGCGAGCAGTTCTTGGCGAGCCCGGTGACACTGGGCCACTTTTCGTATTCCCGCTACCTTGAGCTGATGGACCAGCTGCAGGGCAGTCGCTAGCCAGGACTTGGCAAGGAGAAAATGCTGATGAGGCTGTTGATGGCGCTCACCGCGGCGCTTTTTGCCTGCCTGGCTGCCGCGGCGCAGGCGGCCTACCCGGACCGCCCGGTCAAGGTGTTCTGCGCCCGGGGCGAGGGCAGTGCCCTTGATCAGGAGCTGCGGCTGCTGCTCAAGTACCTGCGCCTTGGGCTTAACCATGACTTTGAGGTGGAGAACGTCGGCAAGGTCGATGACACCGACCTGGAGGGTTACCTCAGCGCCCCCGCCGATGGGTACACGCTGATGGCGACCAGTTCCCTGTCCCTGGCGGCAAGTCGGGCCCGGGGCAACATCGGTTTTGGTCACGAGGACTTTGAGCCACTGGTGATATTTGCGCGACTGCCCGGGGAGGTGATTGCCGTCCGCGCTGACTCGCCATTCAGGGAGCTTGAGGATCTCATTTCCCAGGCAGCCGCGGCGCCAGGCACCCTCACCTATGGCACCAGCCTCAGTCCCCTGAGCATGCTGCCTGCGACCATCATGGAGAAGGATCGCGGCGCGGCCTTTGAGTACCTTGACCTCATGGCCTCGCCAAGCGAGCGCCTGGACGCGCTGCTTGAGGGACGGGTTGACGTGGGGTACTTCCCGCTGCCCCTGGGCCTTGGGGCCTGGCAGGCGGGCAGGGTGCGCTTCCTGGCCACCACCCTCCCTGAGCGCATGCCCTCCTACCCTGACCTCCCCACCGCCATGGAGTCCGGGCTGCCCAGCCTCTACATCAACCAGACCAGCCTGCTCATGGCCCCCAGGGGCACGCCCTCGACAGTCATTGACTTCTGGGCCGCCCGGATCGAGGGGGTGGTGAACCGCAACCGGGCCTTTCGCGACGAGCTGCGGGAGGCCTGCCATGAGGATCCTTTCTTCCTGGGCCACGGGGAAACGCTCAACCTGCTGCGCCAGCAGGACGCAGAGGTCAGCGCCTACGAGACCTACTGGAACCCTTAATCACCGTGCCGGGGCAGGGTGACTGCCCCCTGCGATGCGGCGCGCCTTGGGTGGCGGTGCCAGCGCCGCATCATCCGCTCCACGCCGATGAAGAAGAGCGGCACAAAGAAGATGGAGAGCAGGGTCGAGAGCAGGGTGCCGCCCACAATGCCGGTGCCGATGGCGATGCGGCTGTTGGCGCCCACCCCAGAGGCCAGGGCCAGGGGGAAGACCCCGGCCACGAAGGCCAGGGAGGTCATGATGATGGGGCGCAGCCTGATGGTGGCCGCGGAGATCGCCGCGGCGGCGATGTCCATGCCGGACCTGAGGTTGTCACGCATGAAGGTGATCATCATGATGGCGTTCTTGGCCCCGAGGCCAATGGTGGTCAGGAGCGCCACCTGGAAGTAGACATTGCCGTCCAGGTTGCGGAGCATGGTGGCGCCCACCGCGCCCAGCACCCCGAAGGGGATAACCGCGAGGATGCAGATGGGGATCGACCAGCTCTCATACAGTGCCGCAAGGCAGAGGAAAATCACCAGCGCCGAGAGCGAGTAGAGGTACAGCGCGCTCCCGGAGTTGCGGGACTCCTGGTAGGAAATGCCGCTCCAGGAGTAGGGGATGCCATGCTCCCGCGCCACCCTGGCCGCGATCTGCATGGCCTCGCCAGTGCTGTGCCCCAGGGCGGGGCGGCCGGAAATGCGGTAGGCGGCAAAGCCGTTGTAGCGGGCCAGGGATGAGGTCTTGCGCGCGATGCCCGAGGAGGTGAGCGTGGAGAGCGGCACCATGTCGCCATCGCTGTTGCGCACGGTCCAGAAGCGCAGGTCGTCGGCCGAGCGGCGGAACTGCGCCAGTGACTGCACATAGACCCGCTTGACCCGTCCCTGGTCGAGGAAGTTGTTCACGTACTTGCCGGCAAAGGCGGAGCTCAGGGTGGCGTAGGCATCGCTGATGCTGACCCCCAGCGCGGCGGCCTTGATGTTGTCAAAGTCGATGTGCAGTTGCGGATCCTTGCTGCTGCGCGCCGCGCGCACGTTGCGCAGGATGGGGTTGCCCTGCAGTTCCTCGAGGAATTGCTCCTGCTGCTGGTCCAGGGTTTTGCGGTCCACCCCCGAGCCAGCCTGGATTTGGATCTCAAAGCCCGAGGAGTCGCCCATGCCGCGCACCGGCGAGGCCACAAAGGCGTTGATGCTCGCGTCGCGCACCAGGCCGGGCAGGCGTGACTGCGCCCGCTCGAGGATCGCCGCGGCGCTGCGCCCGGGGCCCGGGCGCTCGTCCCAGTCCCTGAGCGTGACCATCACCATGGCGTAGTTCTGGCCCTGCCCGGAAAGGTTGCGCCCGATGTTGTTGTTGATGTGGGCGATGTTGTCCCCCTCCTCACTCCTGAAGTACTCGATGACCTGGTCGCAGGCGCGGTAGGCGCGGTCGATGGTGGAGGCCTCGGGCATGGTCACCGCCACGGAGATGCGGCCCTGATCCTCATCGGGGATGAAGGCGGTGCGCAGCCCGGAGTAGAGCAGGGTGTCAACGATGGCGATCGCCACATAGGCCACCATGGCGGCGATCGCCCAGCGCCCGCAGTGGATGATGCCGCGGCGGTAGGCGCGGGTGAGGCGGCCAAACCACCGGGTGAAGGCGCTGCCCTGCCTGCTGCCCTGCCTTAGCAGCAGCGCGCACAGCGCCGGGACCAGGGTCAGGGCGGTGAGCACGGAGAGCACCATGGAGGCAATGATGGTCACCGAGAACTGGCGGTAGATGATGCCCGAGGCCCCGCCAAAGCAGGCCATGGGCAGGAAGACCACGGACAGCACCACCGAGATGCCCACCAGGGAGGAGAACACCTCCCTCATCGAGACGATGGTGGCCTCCTTGGCGTTAAGGCCGCGCTCGCGCATGGTCCGCTCCACGTTCTCAACCACCACGATGGTGTCGTCGACCAGCAGGCCGATGGCGATCACCAGCGCGAACATGGTCAGGGTGTTGATGGTGAAGCCCAGTGAGGAGAGCACGCCGGCCGTGCCGAGGATCACCACGGGCATGGTAAGGGTGGGGATGAGCGTGGCCGCCGCGTTGCCCAGGAACAGGTAGGTCACCGCCACCACCAGCAGCATGGCGATGAACAGGGTTTCCAGCACCTCCTCAAGGGAGCGCTCGATGAAGGTCTTGCTCTCGCTGGGGTAGGCCACCCGGAACCCCTCGGGAAGGCGATCCTTGAGCATTTCCATCTCCCCAAGCACGCGGGAGGTGGTTTCCAGGGTGTTGGCCCCGGAGGAGAGGTAAAGCACCAGTGAGGCGGCCGGGTGCCCATCGAAGCGGGTGGTGGTGTTGTAACTCTCGCTGCCGAGCTCTATCTCGGCGACATCTCCCAGGGTGACAAAGGAACCATCGCTGTCCTCGTGCTTGACGATGATGTGGCGGAAGTCATCCACCGTGCTGAGCATTGAGGCGGCGGTCACCACCATGGTGAGCGCCTGGTCAGGGGCGGAGGGCAGGGCGCCGACCTGGCCGGCGCTCAGCTGCACGTTCTCGCGCTTGATGGCGGTTATGACATCGGAGGGCATCAGGGAGTAGGAGCGCAGCAGCTCGGGGTTGAGCCAGACCCGCATGGCGTGCTGGGAGCACCAGGCGTCAACGCTGCCCACGCCCTCAATGCGGCTGAGCGGATCCTGGAGGTTGGAAATCAGGAAGTCGCCCACCTCGCTGCCGGAGTGGCGGTCGAGCTCGTCGTAGACGGTGATGGTGAGGAAGGAGTCGACATCGCGCTTGCTCACCTTGATCCCGGAGGTGACCACGTCCTCGGGGAGGCGGGAGCTGATTTGCTCCACGTTGTTGTTGACCTGCATCTGCGCGATGTCGGGGTTGGTGCCCTGGTCGAAGACCACGCTGATGGAGGAGTTGCCGTTGGCGCTGGAGGTGGAGGTGAAGTAGAGCAGCCCATCAAGGCCGGAGAGCTGCTGCTCAATGAGCTGGGTGACCGTGTTCTCCACGGTTTCCGCCGAGGCGCCATTGTAGCGGGCGGAGACCTGGATGGTCGGGGGGGCGATGTCCGGGAGCTGCTCCAGCGCCATCGTCCTTAGGCCCAGCACCCCGAAGAGGCAGGTCAGGAGGGCCAGCACGGTGGCGAAGATGGGGCGGTTTACGAAAAAGGTGCTCATGGGTGGTCACTCCACCAGGTCCTGGGGGGTGATTTTCATGCCCTCGCGCCTGATGAGGTTGAGTCCGCGCACCACCACCCTGTCGCCAGGGGCCAGTCCCTCCTCGACGATGAACTCCTTGCCCCGCTGGGGTCCCAGGGTGACCACGCGGCGCCTGACCGACTGGTCCTCACCCACCAGCCAGACGTAGGAGTGTCCCTGCTCGTCAAAGCCAATGGCGGCCGCGTCGACCAGCAGCGCCTTCATGGTGCCGCTTGAGGTAATGCGGGCGTGCACGAACATGCCGGGCAGCAGGCGCCGCTCAGGGTTGGGGACGATGGCGCGCAGGGTGAGCGAGCCGGTGGTGGCCTTGACCGAGTGCTCCTGCACGATGAGCTTGCCCTGGTGGGGGTAGATGTTGCCATGCCCCAGGTCAAGCGACACCATTGGGCGCATCCCGGATCCCGCGCCGAGGGCGCGGAGCCGGTTGATCTCCTCGTAGCGCCCGGCGGGGAGGGGCATGTCCACGTAGACCCTGGAGGTGTCCAGCACCGTGACCAGGGCATTGGCCTGGCGCGCCGAGACCAGTGCCCCGGGGGTCACTGAGGAGATGCCGGCGATGCCACCCACCGGGGAGCGGATCTTGGTGTGGTTGAGATCGATCTCGGCGCTTCTCGCCTTGGCCTCGCACTCGCGGGTCTTGGCCTCGGCGATGCGCAGCGAGTAAAGGGTCTCGTCGCGCTGCTGCTCGGAAACGGCGTGGATCTTGTAAAGGCGCTCGGTGCGCTCGTAGCTGATGCGCGCCAGCTGCTCGCTGGTCCGGGCATTGTCGAGGTTGGCCTTGGCCTCATCGAGCGCCGCCACGTAGGTGCCATCCTCGAGCTCATAGAGGATCTGCCCCTCCTGCACGCTCTCCCCAAAGCGGAAGAGGGTGCGCTTGATGATGCCGTTCACCTCGGGGCGCACGTCCGCCTCCTTGATGGCCTTGACCCGCCCGGGCAGCTGCTCAAGCAGCCTGACCTCGCCCTCATGGGCGCCCCGGCAGAAGAAAACCGGGGGCGCGCTGTCCGCGGGCCTCGCCGCCTGCTCTTCGGGGGGATTGCACCCGGCGGCCAGCAGCGCTGCCAGCGCAACGATCAAGGCTCTCATGGACTGTCCCTCCTGGCGCTTTGCACAATGGGCAGATTCTAGCAAAAATATGGCGGTCGGTATTGCCCGCCGTGCCGTGATACCATGGCCTCGTCTTTTGAGGCAAGGCAGGGGAGGGACGATGCAAGACGCCATCAGCCAGGCCGTGCTGTTCACGGTCTCCTTTGCCGCCAACCTCCTGGCCTCGGTCTCAGGCGGCGGCGCGGGCTTCATCCAGTTCCCGCTGCTCATCATGCTCGGCCTGCCCTTTCCGCTGGCGCTGGGCACCCACAAGGTGGCCGTGGTCTTTCTGGGCCTGGGCGCCCTGGCCCGCAAGGGGCGCGGCGGATCGTGGGGGCTTGATCCCGTGGTCAGCCTCATCATGCTGGTGGTGGGGGTGCCGGCGGTGGCCCTGGGCTCGCTCATTGTCATCAGCATTCCCGCGGCGCCGGCGGAGGTGGCCCTGGGCGCCATCACCATCGCCTGCGGGGCTTACTCCCTGCTCAGGCGCAGGTTTGGCGAGCGCCCCCTGGCGCGCCGCACGGTGTGGCGCAACCTGGCGGGGGCCTGCCTCATGGCCCTGGTCGGGCTGTTCTCAGGGTCGCTGTCCTCTGGCGCGGGACTGTTCGCCACGCTGGTCCTGGTGGGGGTGTTTCGCCTTGACCTCAAGCGTGCCATCCTCCACACCATGGTCTTCGTGGCCTCGCTGTGGAACCTGGTCGGGGCCTTCACCGTCGGCGCGGCCTGTGGCATCCACTGGCGCTGGATCCCGGTGATGGTGGCTGCCACCTTCCTGGGGTCGTACCTCGGGACCACGCTCTTGCAGCGCCTGAGCGTGCGCCTGGTGCGCCTGGCCTTCTCTGCGGTGGCGATCCTGAGCGGGGCGCTGCTCATGGCCCACGCCCTATGAGCGGCGGGCCCACCCTGGCGCTGCCCCTGTATGTGGCCGCGCTCTGCATGTTCGGCTCCAATGGCACGGTGGCAGCCTTCATCGGCCTGTCGGCGCTTGACACCATCTGGTGGCGAACCCTGCTGGGGGCGCTGGCCATGCTGGCCATTGCCCCCTGGGCCGGGGTGAGGGCGGGCCTGCCCGGGCCAAGGGCGCTGGCGTGCCTGGCCCTCTCGGGCGCGGGCATGGGCCTGTCCTGGCTTTTCCTGTTCAAGGCATTTGACTATGTGGGCGTGAGCCTTGCCTATGAGTTCTACTACTGCGGCCCCATCCTGGTGATTGCCCTGGCGCCACTGCTGTTTCGGGAAAGGCCCACGCCGCGGGTCCTGGGGAGCCTTGCCCTGGCGCTCCTGGGGCTGCTGCTTACCTGCATGGGGGGTGAGGGAGGCAGCAGCGTTGATCCACTGGGGATTGGCCATGGGCTCCTGGCGGCGCTGGGCTATGCGCTGATGGTACTGGGCGGCAAGCTCGCCGGGCGCTCCGATCCCATGACCTGGCTGGTGCAGCTGTGCTCCGCCTTTGCCGCGGTGGCCCTGTGCCGGGCCCTGGGCGGCAGCCCCTGGCCGGAGGTGCCCAGCGCTAGCGAGGTGCCGCTGCTGTGCCTGATGGGGATTGTGAACACCGCGGTGGCCATGGCCCTCTACTTTTATGCCGCGGTGCGGCTGAGCGCGCAGCGGGTCTCGCTGCTAGGCTACCTTGAGCTGGTGTTTGCCTGCGGCTTTGCCTGGATTGTCCTCGGGGAGCGGCTAACCCTGCCGCAGGCCCTGGGCGCGGCGCTCATTGTCCTTGGCTCGCTGCTCACGGCGCCGCGGGACTAGGGCCGCGCCTTGCCCATCGGCAGGCGCTGCGCTAAAATCATGCACCATTTCGCTTTTGCCCCGCACCAGACTTTGCCAAAGGCCCACCGATGCCAGACCAGAAATTCATTGACGAGGTGGGGAGAAGGCGCACCTTCGCCATCATCTCCCACCCAGACGCAGGAAAGACCACCATCACCGAGAAGGTGCTGCTCTACGGCTCAGTGCTCCAGCGCGCGGGCGAGGTCAAGGGCCGGGGCAGCACTGGCTCCTTCGCCAAGTCTGACTACATGGACATGGAGCGCGAGCGCGGGATCTCGGTCTCCACCTCGGTGATGCAGTTTCCCTACCGCGGCTGCGTGGTCAACCTGCTTGACACTCCCGGCCACGAGGACTTCTCCGAGGACACCTACCGGGTGCTCACCGCGGTGGACTCCTGCCTGATGGTCATTGACGCGGCAAAGGGCGTCGAGGAGCGCACCCGCAAGCTGATGGAGGTGACGCGCCTGCGCGACACGCCCATCATCACCTTCATGAACAAGCTGGATCGCGAGACCCGCGATCCCGTGGAACTCATGGATGAGGTGGAGCGCGAGCTGGGGATCCTCTGCGCCCCGGTGACCTGGCCCCTGGGCAGCGGCAAGTCCTTCCGCGGCATCTACCACCTGCTTCGCGATGAGGCTTACCTCTACCACAGCGGGGAGGGTTTCCACATCCAGGAGCGCCGGGTGGTGAAGGGTCTCAACAGCCCTGAGCTGGACGCGGCGGTTGGTGAGGACTGTGCCCGGCAGCTGCGCGAGGAGATGGAACTCATCAAGGGCGGCTCCAACGAGTTCAGCGAGGCGGACTACCTCGGGGGCATGCTGACCCCGGTCTTTTTTGGCACCGCCCTGGGCAACTTTGGGGTGGACTGCATGCTCGACGCCCTGGTGGAGTGGGCCCCGCCCCCGCGCGGGCGCGAGGCCGAGACCCGCAAGGTCGAGGCCACCGAACCGGACCTGAGCGGGTTCATCTTCAAGATCCAGGCAAACATGGACCCCCGGCACCGGGATCGCATTGCCTTCATGCGCCTGGTGTCCGGCGCCTACCACAAGGGGATGAGGATGCGCCATGTGCGCCTGGGGCGCGAGGTGGCGGTCTCGGACGCGGTGACCTTCATGGCCGGGGAGCGCGAGCAGGCGACCCTGGCCGTGGCCGGGGACATCATCGGCATCCACAACCATGGCACCATCCAGATCGGGGATACCTTCACCGCTGGCGAGGAACTGCGCTTCGGCGGCATACCCAACTTCGCGCCGGAGTTGTTTCGCCGCATCCACCTCAGGGATCCGCTCCGGCAGAAGCAACTGCTGCGCGGCCTTTTGCAACTCTCCGAGGAGGGCGCGGTGCAGGTCTTCCGCCCCCTCATCGGCAATGACCTCATTGTGGGGGCAGTGGGCACGCTGCAGTTTGACGTGGTGGTCTCAAGGCTCAGGCATGAGTATGGGGTCGATGCCTCATACGAGGAGGTCTCGGTGGTCACCGCGCGCTGGATCTCTTCAGCGGACGCCGATGCCCTGGCGGAAATCGAGCGCAAGGTCCCGCAGAACCTGGCCCTTGACGGCGGGGACAACCTCACCTACCTGGCCCCCTCCAACGTGAACCTCAACCTGGCCATGGAGCGCTACCCCAAGGTGGAGTTCCGCGCCACCCGTGAGCACTGAGCCAAGGCTCACCGACACCCACGTCCATGTGAGCCTCACCCCTGACCCCGTGCCCTTTGCCAGGGGCGCAATGCAGGCAGGGGTGCGCCTGGTCTCCCCCAGCGTCAGCATTTCCGACTCAAGGCGCAATGTTGCCCTTGCCCGTGAACTGGGGTACCTTGCCATGGTGGGCGAGCACCCTTGGTATGCAGGGGATGACCCAGGGCTTGGCGATCTTGCGGCCCTGGCGCAGGATGACATGGTGGTGGGGATTGGCGAGTGCGGGCTGGACGCGCGGCGGGGACTGCCGCTTGAGGGGCAGGTGCAGCGCCTCGAGGCGCAGTTGTCGCTTGCCGCGGAGCTGGGCCTGCCGGTGAGCCTGCACGTGCGGGGTTGGCACAACGAGCTGCTATCCTGCCTCAGGCGCTACCATGGGCGCATTTCCGGGGTGCTCCATGGCTTTGTGTTCTCGCGCGACCTGGCGCGGCGCTACCTTGATGAGGGACTGATCCTCGGGCTGGGGCACCTCACCCCGTGCCAGGGCCGCCGCCTCAGGGAGGCAGTGCCCTATGCGGGGGCGGGGCGCATTGTGCTGGAGACGGATCTTGCCCAGGGCGCAGCCTCGTACCCCGTGGATCTCCTGGAGCGGATCCTGGGGGCGGCGGCGGGCCTGCTGGGCATGGCGGCGGTGGAGCTAGGGCCGAGGCTGGAGCGCAACTTTTTGCGGGTTTTCCTCAGGGAGGTTGGATAAATGGCGTTTTTTTTCCTGGCGGGGCAAGGGCAGGGATTTGATCCTGACCTAGCGCTTTCTGAGTTGGTGGCGCGGCTGTCACTGACCGAGATTGAGGTGTTCCGCCACGAGCGCGAGGGCTTGCATGACAGCGTGCTGTTCAGTTCGCATGGGCAGGCAGGCGAGCTGGAGCCGCGCCTGCGCCCGCTGCTGCTCGCAGGAACCCTGGGGTTTGACGCCTGGTGCGCCGATCGCTTCCCTAGCGCCAGGCAAAGGGGCGGGCTGGTCATGGACATGGACATGACCTCGGTGCAGATTGAGGGCATTGACGAGATTGCCCGCCGCCTGGGGGTCTTTGATGAGGTGGCGGCACTGACCGCGCGGGCGATGCATGGGGAGATGGACTTCAAGCAGTCGCTGCGGGCCCGGGTTGCCCTGCTCAGGGGAGGCCCTGCCCGGGTGCTTGATGAGGTGCGCGCGGCCATGGGTGAGACCCCGGGCCTTGGCCTGCTGCTCGGTGAGGCAGGGCGCCGGGGGTGGGTGCGCGGGATTGCCTCGGGCGGCTTTGTGCAGCTGATTTCCTTGCTTGAGGAGCGCTACTCGCTTGACTTTGTGCGCGCCAATTGCCTGGGAGTGCATGATGGATGCCTGAGCGGTGAGGTGGAGGGCGATATTGTGGGTCCTGGGGAGAAGGAGCTCGCGGTGCGCGATGCGGTCGCGCGCTACGCTCTTGGCCCCGGGCAGGTGGTGGCCCTGGGCGATGGCGCCAATGACCTGCCCATGCTCAGGGCCGCCGACCTGGGGATTGCCTTCCACGCCAAGCCCAAGGTCCGGGAGGCGGCCCCATTCATGCTTGATTGCTGCGATCTCACCGCCGTGGCGCTGTTCCTGAGGGCGCTGGAGTCGCTGCCGGATGGCAAGTAAGCAAAAAACCTCCTTTGTCTGCTCTTCATGCGGCGCCACCTACGCGCGCTGGCAGGGCCAGTGCCGCGAGTGTGGGGAGTGGAACACCATCAGTGAGCAGGTAATCGCCCCTGCGGCGCCTGGCGCTGGTGGGCAAGCCGCCGAGCGCGCCCTGCGCGGCTTTGCCGGCGCGGGGGGAAGCGGCATCTCCTTCCTCTCCGAGGTGAGCACCGCGCAACGCCCCCGGCTGCCCACGGGCAGCGGTGAGCTGGACCGGGTGCTGGGGGGCGGGATCGTGCCTGGCTCGGTGGTGCTGGTGGGCGGCAACCCCGGGGCGGGCAAGTCCACCTTGTTGCTGCAGACAGTTTGCAGGCTGTCCTCAGCGGTGCGGGTGCTTTACATCAGCGGCGAGGAGTCGCTTGAGCAAATTGCGCTGCGCGCCGCTCGCCTGGGACTGCCCACCGATAAGGTGCGCATCGGGGCAGAGACCGCCATAGAGCGCATCTGCAGCCTGGCGATAGGGGAGCAGGCCAGGGTGCTGGTGGTGGACTCAGTGCAGGTCATGCATGTTGAGGGAGTGGAGTCCGCGCCCGGTTCGGTGTCGCAGGTGCGCGAGGCGGCGGCGGCCCTGACCCAGTTTGCCAAGCGCACAGGGGTTGCGGTGTTCCTGGTAGGGCACGTGACCAAGGATGGCACCCTGGCAGGACCCAAGATCCTCGAGCACTGCGTGGACTGCTCGCTGTTGCTTGAGAGCGGCGCCGACCAGCGCTTTCGCACCCTGCGCTGCCAGAAGAACCGCTTTGGGGCGGTCAATGAGGTGGGGATCTTTGCCATGACCGATCGCGGCATGCGCGAGGTAAAAAACCCCTCGGCCATTTTCCT
>JAILEI010000137.1 GCA_024688225.1 Succinivibrionaceae bacterium | reverse complement strand
TCCGGGGGCAGCCGCAGCTCGCCGGCGATGGCCGGCAGGGCCTTGGCGAAGATCGTGCGGGCGCACTTGAGGGCGGCGCGGCCGTCCTTGGGGCTGTGGCGCAGTTGCTGGAGCAATGCGGAGAGCTCGCGGCGCATGGCGCCCACCACCCGCTTGCCGAGCGCCCCCTCGAGATCGGCGGTGATGAGGGCGGTGAGGGTGGCGTAGTCGACATCGGGGTAGGCGCACAGCCCGGCACTGAGGGTGACGTTCATCAGCGAGGCGATGCGCCGTGAGAGGTGCTGGGCGGCAAAGGCCGTGGCAAACTCCGCGGGATCGCCCACCAGGTCGGTCTCCCCGTGGGTGTAGGAGAGCAGGGCCTCGGCGCTGAACAGCCGCCCCCGCATCAGTGACTCAACCCGGGGATCCTCGAGCGCGTTGAGCCAGCTGCGGGCAATCATCCTCAGGCGCCCGTAGTGCAGATCCTGGGGCGGGCAGCCAAGGAGGGCGGCGGCCCTGGCAATCTGGTGGTCGCCCCACTTGCGCCCGAGCAGGAACTCCTGCAGCAGGTCGAAGTCGGTGTAGTGGTAGTGCCCGAGCTCATGGACGATGAGCCCGAGGATGAGCAGGCGGTTCTCGTCCCGGTCGGCGAGCAGGTCCGCGGGCAGCATCAGCTCCTCGCCGTTGGTCGCGGCCCGGTCTGACAGGGTCACGGTCAGCGGGCGCAGCGGCTCGGCGAAGGAGCAGAGGGTGGTGTTGAGGCTCCTGAGGTTCCGCAGCACCACCTGCCGCAGCCCCTCATCCTGGTTTTCCTTGCTGGTGGTCATGTCTTTTCCTGTCCTGCGCGGCATGGCCTAGGCGACTTTTTTTTTCGCCACGGCCTGGCGCCCCGCGGCGGGGGCGGTCTCGGCCAGCTCCGCAAGCAGCTCGCGGAAGCTCGGCCCCTTCTTCACGGTGTGGCGGAAGTTGACGGTGAGCACGTCCCAGGCCGCGTCCCCCAGCACCTCGTCCTCCACCGCGAGGGGCAGGGCCACGGAGAGCGCGTAGGCATAGGGGTGGTTGAGCCGCGGGTTCATGACGATGGCGCGGGCGAAGGCCAGGGCGGAGCGGGGCGAGAAGGTGTCGAGGATCCCCTTGTCCCGGAGCGCCTTGTTAATCTGCACCACAAAGCGGGCGGTGGCCTTGACGCTCTCATCGGGGAACTCCTGCGCGGTGAAGCTGCCGCGCAGGATGGCCTCGAGTCCGGCCTCCCCCAGCGGCTCGTAGCGCTCGATGAGGCAGCGGGAGCGGAAGGAGCTGTCGAGGATGTTGCGCCCCTGGTAGAGGCCGCGCTCGATGCCGCTGAGGCTGGTGTTGCCGAAGGCCAGCAGCCGGAAGCCGCCCTGGGGGTCGATGGTGCGGTTGCGGTAGCCGGGGATGGCGTAGGGATAGCCCTCGATGAGGTCGTTGAGCGCCGGCGCGAGGGCGGGCGGGGCGAGGTCGAGCTCGTCGAAGATCACCACGCAGGAGTGGCGGATGGCGCACAGCAGCGGGCCGTCGATGGTGCGCCAGGTGCCGTCGTCGGGGATCTGGCGCAGGAAGAGGTCGTCGATCTCGAGGCTCTCGTGGCCGTTGACCTGGATGGTGGGGTAGCCCAGGGCCGCCAGCAGCCACAGCGCGGTGGAGGTCTTGCCGGTGCCGGCCTCGCCGTAGCCGTAGTAGGCCTTGCCATAGCCGCGCGGGAACTTGGTGGTCAGCACGTCGATTAGGGTGTTGATGTGGGCAAAGCCCGGGCGGAAGCGGGGGTTGAGCTCGGGGACGAGGCCCTCGAGCAGTTCCTGGTAGGCGGGGTAGATCTTGATGGTGGCCCACACCCGCTTGCTGGGCATGAGCGGGATGAGGGCGGGATCGACGCCGCTGACCATGGCCAGCAGCTCCTGGAAGGGCATGTAGATCCGCACCATCATGGCGGGGCTGTCCTCGCTGCCGGCGCCGGCCGGCACGGGGCGGGGGGCCCCGGAGAAGAGGGCGGGGTCGGCGACCATCCACAGGTCGTAGTCGCGGGGGTTGCCGGGCTGCTCGACACTGATGGTGCGGCGCGCCTCGGCAAGGTGGTGCTGCCTGGTGAACTCCACCAGGCGCTCGTGGTCAAGGTTGAGGGGCATGGCTCTGTATCTCTTTTTTGCTTGGGTGCCGGGGGCGCCCCCTGGCGCCCCCGTGGCAGTGGAAAGTCTAGGGGCGCGGGGCCATGGGCCGGGC
>JAILEI010000129.1 GCA_024688225.1 Succinivibrionaceae bacterium | reverse complement strand
CAAAGGCGCGCGGGCCGATGTAGACGGCGTCGGCGCCGGCCAGGATGGCGGCGCGCGCGGTCTCAAGGTCGCGCGCCGGGGCCAGCAGCTCCAGCGCCACCGGGGCGTCACTCAATGGGGAACTCCACCTCGCAGCTGGCGTCAAGGGCGATGGTGCCCGGGGTGTAGGCGGCCTCCACGTCAGGGACGCCGCCGGCGCGGTTCATCATCACCATGGGGCCGTGCCTGCCCAGGCCCGGATCCTGGGCAAAGGAGGCCCGGCAGGCCTTGCCCAGGGTGACCGACAGCCCCTGCGAGAGGGTCTGGGCCTTGCCGAGCGCGTCGGCGACCGCGAGCTCGCGGGCGCGGCGCTCAAGCGCGGCGCGATCCTGGAGGTCGTAGGAGAAGCCGGGGATGGTGTTGATGCCGCTTTGCATGGCGTGATCGGTGACCTGGCCGATGAGCCCGAGATCGGTGAGGCGCACCCGCACCTCGCGGCTGGCCTCGTAGCCCACCAGCACCTGCCGCCCGTCGTGGGACTCATGGCGCGGCAACAGGGTCAGGCCCTCGGCGCGCACCGCCCCCTCCGGGAGCCCCAGGCCCCCGAGCCGCTTAAGGAAGGCGCCGGCCGCCCCCTCGACCGCGGCGCGGGCCTCGCGGGGATCGGGGTTGGTGGCGCTGACCATGAAGCGCAGCAGCGCCACGTCCGGCTGCGCCTCCACGTGCCCGGCCCCCACCACGCTGATGATCCGCGCCTGGGGGCCGCAGCCGCCAGTGGCCAAGGTGGAAGGAGGCAGGGCGCAGAGGGCCAGCGCCAGGGCAAGGGTGCAAGGGGTGAGTCTCATGGTGAAGGACCTGGCAGGCGCTCGTGGCGCAAACAAAAAAAACTGGGGCCGCCAGCGGCGGCCCCTGGGAGGAAAGGGGCTACTTCTTGTGGAGCTGCCGCGCGCCCTCGGCGGTGGAGACCACAATGTCGAGCGAGCTGTGCGCGTCCGAGGCCGACTCCACGCCGGCGCCCACCGCGCCCTCGAGCACCGGGGCGTCGGCAATGCGCACCCGCGAGCGCAGGGGCTCCTCGAGCATGGAAATGGCAGCCTGGGAGCTGATGACGCCTGACCCGAGGTCGGCCAGCACCACCACGCCCTCGCCCTGATCAGCCTTGCGGATCGCCTCCAGCACCTTCTGGGGGTCGGTGCCCAGTCCGCCGCTGGCGTTGCCGCCTGCCGGGAAGATGGGCATCCGCTCCCCGTTGCGCGAGGAAATCTGCTGGACCATGTCGCAGATGCCCTCCGCGACCTTGCTGCTGTGGGAAACCACCACAATTCCTATCATCTAACTGTCTCCTTGGATTGCGTCGCGCCGCACCCGCGGCGTGCCCCAGATCCGGGCGTGCGGTCTTATACTGTTCACCCAGTCATTAAATGTCTGTTATTAGGTGACAATAACTGAGTCAGTAAAATTATATGCATTGGGGCAACCTTGTCAAACCCTGCCCCGAAATCTTTAGGTTATTTTTTGCAATTTGTGAGTGCTCGCATGTTTTTGCGCCACGCCCTGCCCCACTGGGGCGCAGCGCCGCGGCCCGCGGCCGCTTTTGTCATAAAATATACTCACGATCCCATTCACCAGCGGAGCGTCGCCACACCATGAGCAGCAAGCTATACCCCCTCGCCCTGGCCGCCACCCTGGCCATCTCCCCCGCCCACGCCTATGAGGATCAGGAGCTGCGCATCCTGATCTGGGACGGGTACCTCACCGAGAACACCGTCTCCCGCTTCACCCAGGAGACCGGCATCGAGGTTAGGGTCGACAGCCTCAGGGAGGCCGGGCAGCTCATCGCCGCCGCCCAGGGCGGCGAGTACGACCTCATCTCCCCGCCCATGCACTCCCTCAAGGCGCTCGCCGAGGCCCACCAGCTGCTGCCCCTCGACCGCTCCATCCTCCCCAACTACCGCAACCTCGACGAGACCCGCCTCGCGGCGATGTTCGAGGCCGACCCGGGCAACCGCTTCGCGGTCCCCTTCGTCGAGCTCTCGACCGGGATCGGCTACAACGAGGATCTGGTGCGGGAGGCGCTGGGCGATGACTCCGCGATGGCCTCCTGGGCCGCGGTGCTCTCCCCGGAGGGGGTGGCGGCGCTCTCCTCCTGCGGGGTGGCCTTCATCGACAGCCCCTCGGATCTCATCTGCTCGGCGCTCATCTACCTCGGCAAGGACTTCGCCAACGTCACCGATGACGACATCGCCGAGGCCGGGCAGGTGCTCAGCGCGGCCTTCAACGCCGGCGCCACCCTCGACAAGAGCTGCTATGACTATGTGGGCGCGCTCGCCTCGGGCAAGGTCTGCGCGGTGGTCGGGTGGTCGGGCGACGTGGTCACCGCCGACCTGGCGTCCATGGTGGAGGGCGGCCCCAGCATCCGCTATGTGATCCCCGACGAGGGCGCGGTCTCGGGCTATGACTCCCTGGTGATCCCGGCCGCCGCCCCCCACCCCGCCAACGCCCACGCCTTCCTCAACTACGTGATGGATCCCGAGGTCAGCGCGGAGATCACCAACAGCTCCAACTACGCCGGGATCAACCGCAACGCCACGGAGTTCGTGCGCAGGAAGATTGTGGAGAACCGGAGCATTTACTACCCCAATGAGACGCTGCGCCGGATGCACCTGGTCATCCCCAGCGAGGAGCAGCAGCAGCGCTTTGCGGAGGTCTTCGGGAGCGCCAGCGCCGCGGCGCGCCCCATGGCGGCCGCGGACTAGATGGACTCGTTGATGTTCCCGCCCCGCCGGCCCTGGGCGCTCGGGGGCA
>JAILEI010000104.1 GCA_024688225.1 Succinivibrionaceae bacterium | reverse complement strand
ACCAGGAGCTGCTGCTGGGCGTGGCCGGGGGCCGCGACGTGGTGATTGCCCCGCGGATGGCCAACCGCCACGGGCTCATCACCGGGGCCACGGGCACCGGCAAGACCGTGACCCTGCAAACCATGGCCGAGGGCTTCAGTGCCCTGGGCGTTCCGGTGTTCATGGCGGACATCAAGGGCGACCTGAGCGGCATTGCCCGCCCGGGGCATCCCAGCGGCAAGGTGGCACAGCGAATTGCGGATCTCGGCCTTGCCGCGCGCGGGCACCACCCCCGGGCCTGCCCGGCGCAGTTCTTTGATGTCTTCGGCAGGCAGGGCCACCCCTTCCGCACCACGGTGAGCGAGATGGGCCCGCTGCTGCTCTCACGCATCCTCGGGCTCAATGAGGTGCAGTCGGGACTGATGCACCTGGTGTTCCGGGTGGCCGATGACCAGGGGCTGCTGCTCCTGGACCTCAAGGATCTGCGCAGCATGCTTGCCCATGTCTCCGAGGAGCGCCAGCGCTACCAGGCAAGCTACGGCAACATCTCGCCGGCGAGCGTGGGCGCGGTGCAGCGCGGGCTGCTGCGCCTTGAGGAGGAGGGGGGCGACCGCTTCCTCGGCGAGCCGGCGATCGACATCGGCGACCTGATGCAGACCGACGGTGAGGGCCGCGGGGTGGTGAGCATCCTCGCCGCCGACGCGCTGGTCAACTCACCGCGCCTTTACTCCAGCCTCCTGCTGTGGCTGCTCTCCGAGCTGTTCGAGGCCCTGCCCGAGCGCGGCGACGCAGATCGCCCGCGCCTGGTGTTCTTCTTTGACGAGGCGCACCTGCTGTTCAAGGACGCCGCCCCGGCGCTGCTGGAGAAGATTGAGCAGGTGGTGCGCCTGATCCGCTCGCGGGGGGTGGGGGTCTACTTTGTCACCCAGCACCCCGCGGACATCCCCGACACGGTGCTGGGGCAGCTGGGCAACCGGGTCCAGCACGCCCTGCGCGCCTTCACCCCACGGGATCAGAAGGCGCTGCGCGCGGCGGCCTCCTCCTTCCGCCAGAATCCCGCCATTGACGCCGAGGCCGCCATCGCCGAGCTGGGGGTGGGCGAGGCCCTGATCTCCACCCTGGATCCCAAGGGGGTGCCCGGGATGGTCGAGCGGGCGCTGGTGGTGCCCCCCGAGGGGCAGGTGGGCCCCATCACCCCCACGGAGCGGCAGGATCTCATGGCCAGCTCGCTGGTGGCGGGGGTCTATGAGCGGGAGGTGGACCGGGAGAGCGCCTATGAGATCCTGGCCCGGCACGCCGCGGCGCGCGAGGAGGAGCAGCGGCGGGCCGCCCTTGAGCAGGAGCGGGAGCGGGAGCGCCGGGCCAGCTCAAGGCGCGGCGGCGGGGTGCTGGATTCCGTGGTCAGGAGCGCGACGCGCAGCATCAGCAGCTCGGTGGGCCGGCAGATCGGCAACGCGCTGGTGCGCGGGCTCCTGGGCGGGCTGTTCAGGAAGTAGCGCCCAGCCCCAGGGCCGGGCGGATCATCTCGCACCAGCGCTTGATGCGCCCGGCGGTCAGCTCCGCCTGGTTGTCCTCGTCGATGGCCAGCCCGACGAAGTGGTCGTGGTCGAGGATGGGCAGCGGGCTGGTAAAGTTGTAGCCCTGGGTGGGCCAGAAGCCCACGAAGCGGGCCCCGCGGTACTGGAAGGTCTCAAAGAGCATGCCCATGCCGTCAAGGAAGGTGTCCGGGTAGCCGACCTGGTCGCCGGTGCCGAACAGCGCCACCACCTTGCCGTTGAGGTCGAGGCTCTGCAGCCGCGGCAGGAAGCGGTCCCAGTCCTCCTGGAGCGCGCCGATGCTCCAGGTGGAGGTGCCGATGATGAGGCGCCCGTAGCGGGACATGGCCTCCCCGCCGTCCTTGATGTCGTAGAGATCGACATGGGACTCGCCGAGCTCATGGGCAATCTGCCGGGCCACCCGGCGGGTGGTGCCCTTGAAGGTTCCGTAGAAGAGTGCTATCTCGCCTGCCATGGTGCCACCCGTGCCCCAGTTTACCAATCGCGATGGCGGCTCGCGCCAGCGCCAGGGGCGGGACCCCTGGTGATTGGCATTCTAGATAAATTCGTGGCGATTCCACCTAAATGAAAAGCATTCTCATGTAAGCCTGGGGGCTTTTGGCCTATCCTGACCCAGGAATCCCGTGGAAATGGACTTTTTGGAGGGTGCTAAGGTGACCGATTTCATCGTCAATGAGTCAGAGTTCGTGCTCGACATGGAGGGAGGGCAGGAGCGCTTCCTTGGTGAGGGGGAGATGTTCCCCGAGGGGTCGCGCGTAGGCGAGCTCATTGACTCGGCCGCGGAGTGGCAGCTCTACTACACCGAGGACGGGCGCTTCCAGGTGCTGGCGGTGGCGGAGCGGATTGGGAGCCGCTGGGTCAATGACGGCTACCTCAGCGCTGCCGCCCTGATGCCCTGGCAGTCCGGGGAGCGCAACCTCTGGCTGCTGTTCTCCCCCACGGAGCTGGCGCTTGACCGGGTGAACGGCATGCGCCTCACCGGCAAGACCCGCCGCGCCCTGGAGTTCATTGCCGCGGTGCAGCGCACGAGGACCCTCGACGCGGGCGTCAACCTGCGTGACGGCTTTTTCTGCGAGCTGTGGTCGGTGGTACTGCCCACCTTCTCGCTCACCCCGGAGGTCGCCGACCGCGCCCTCTTCGAGAATGCCCTGCGCGGCAAGCTCGATCCCGAGAACCTCAGCGGGCGCGATGCCATGCCGGGCCAGGGACTGACCTACCTCACCCTCAACGAGCTGCGCGAGAAGGGGCGCTTTGCCCCGCAGGATCACGCCCCCTGGCTGCAGCCCGGGGAGCCGGTGGATGACTTCATCCGCCTGCGCGACCCCCAGGCGGTGGTGACCGGCCTTGCCTGCGCGCGCGAGCAGTACCAGATCTTCGCCACCCAGGGCGACGAGCGGGTGCTGATGCTCGAGGAGGGCTGGGCCCGCGAGCTGTTGTCCCGGGGCTTCCTGAGGCTCATCGACCTGCGCTCGGTCACCGTGGGCGGGCAGCGCCTGCGCGCCTATGCCCTGGGCAAGCGCCAGGCCCTCGAGCCGCTTGACGAGCGCCACCATGGGCTGACGGTGCGCGGTGCGCTGCGCCTGGCGCAGTCCATCCGCCGCAGCCGCGCCCTGGCCCCCACCGCGGATCTTGCCCATGGCCTCTACTCCCAGGCGCTGGGCCTGGTGCTGCCCACCTCCTTTGAGGGCGGCTCGCGCGACACCGATCATGACCTCATGATGCGCATCCTCAGCGAGGGCCCCTTCGCCATGGCCGCCTTCATGGAGGACGAGATGGAGGATCTGGCGCTCATCGCCTCGCGCTAGGCACCACGCCATAGGGCGCCCCCTTGCAGGGGCCATCGCCTGGCATGAAAAAAGCCCCGCCTGTCTAGACAGGCGGGGCTTTTTGCCGGGACTGGCCAGGCGCTAGGTCCTGCTGAGGCGGTCATTCTCCTCGGCGATGCGCTTTTTCTCCTCCGGCGGGATGTACTTGGTGAAGTAGCGCATGATCAGCACGAAGAACACCGGCACGAAGAAGATGGCGAGCAGGGTGGCGGTCAGCATGCCGCCCGTCACGCAGTAGCCAATCTCGTTGCGCCCCGCGGCGCCGGCGCCGCTGCTGAGCGCCAGCGGCAGCACGCCCAGCACGAAGGCCGAGGAGGTCATGATGATCGGGCGCAGCCTGATCTTGGCGGCGTGGACCACCGCCTCGGTGAGGCGCTCGCCCCGGTCATACATGTTCTTGGCGAACTCCACGATGAGGATGGCGTTCTTGGCCGAGAGGCCGATGGTGGTCAGGAGGCCGACCTGGAAGTAGACGTCGTTCCTAAGCTCCGTCTGCACCGGCAGCCACTGGGTGAGCACCGCGGCCAGCACCGCGCCGATGATGCCCAGCGGCAGCACCATCAGCACCGCGAAGGGAATCGACCAGCTCTCGTACAGCGCGGCCAGCGAGAGGAAGACGATCAGCACCGAGATGGCGTAGAGGAAGGGCGCCATCTGCCCGGACTGCCGCTCCTGGAAGGAGACGCCGTTCCAGGCCAGCGCATAGCCGTCAGGCAGGATCTCCGCGGCCAGGCGCTCCATCTCCGCCATTGCCTCGCCCGTGGAGTAGCCCGCGGCCGGGGCGCCGTTGATGTTCATCGCCGGCACGCCATTGAAGCGCTGCAGGCGCGGCGAGGAGTAGGTCCACTCCGTGGTGGCGAAGGCGCTGAAGGGCACCATCTCCTGGGTGCTGTTGCGGATGTACCACTTGTTTAGATCCTTCTCCTGCATGCGCGAGCCGGGCTCGGCCTGGATGTAGACCTTCTTGACACGGTTGCGGTCCATGAAGTGGTCGATGGAGGCGCTGCCCCATGCCGCGGAGAGGGTGTAGTTGATGTCGCTCGGGCTGATGCCCAGGGACATCGCCTTGGCGTAGTCGATGTTGATCTTGAACTGCGGGGCGTCCGCCATGCCGTTCTCGCGCACCTGCATGAGCTTGGGCGACTGCTGGGCGGCCTGCAGCAGCTGGTTCTTGACCGCGGTCAGCTCCTCATGGCTCTGCCCGCCGTTGGCCTGCAGGTAGACGTCGAAGCCGGTGGCGTTGCCCAGCTCGGGGATGGCGGGCACGTTGAAGGCGAACACCAGGCCGTCGCGGATGCTGAACAGCGGCCCCACCGCGCGGTAGGCGATTTGGCCCGCGTGCTGGCTGGGATCCTGCCGCTGTGCCCAGTCCTTGAGCTTGATGAAGCCCATGCCGGAGTTCTGGCCCGATCCTGAGAAGCTGAACCCGACCACGTCCATGATGGAGTCGATGTTCTCCTTCTCGTTCTGCAGGAAGTAGCTCTCCAGCTTGTTCATGGTGCCGGTGGTCTTCTCCACCGTGGAGCCGGCGGGCAGGGTCACCATGCACATCAGCACGCCCTGATCCTCATCGGGGAGGAAGGCCGAGGGGATGCGCATGAAGCAGAACACCAGCGCCGCGCAGATGAGCGCGTAGTAGAACAGCTCGCGCTTGATGCGCCGGACCACCACCGCCACGTGGGTCTCGTAGGAGTCGGTGACCTTGCGGAAGCCCTTGTTGAAGCCCGCAATCAGGAAGTCGAGCGGGCGGAACAGCCGCGAGCCCGCAAGGTAGATCACGCGCAGCACCGGGTTCTCGGGCGGCTGGCCCTTCTGGTCATGGGCCTGCAGCAGCGAGGCGCACAGCGCCGGGGTGAGGATCAGCGCCACCAGCACCGAGAGCACCATCGCCGAGACGATGGTGATGGAGAACTGGCGGTAGATGACGCCGGTGGCGCCGCCGAAGAAGGCCATCGGCACGAACACCGCCGACAGCACCAGGGCGATGCCGATCAGGGCGCCAGTAATCTGGTCCATCGACTTCTGGGTCGCCGCCTTGGGTGGCAGGTGCTCCTCATCGATGATGCGCTCCACGTTCTCCACCACCACGATGGCGTCGTCGACCAAAAGGCCGATGGCGAGCACCAGGCCGAACATGGTCAGGGTGTTGATGGAGAAGCCCAGCGCCTGCATGATGGCGAAGGTGCCCAGCAGCACCACCGGCACGGTGATCGAGGGGATGATGGTGGCGCGCACGCTCTGCAGGAAGAGGAACATCACCAGCACCACCAGCACAATCGCCTCGATGAGGGTGTGGTAGACCTCATTGATCGAGACCTTGATGAAGTCGGTGGTGTCGTAGGGGTAGATGGTGGTCATCCACTCCGGGTAGTACTTCTCCTGCTCGTGCACCAGGGCCTTGATGCGCTCGGCGGTGGCGAGGGCGTTGGCGCCCGAGGAGAGGCGGATGCCCAGGCCGGAGGCGGGCTTGCCGTTGTAGCGGCCGGTGAAGTTGTAGCTCTCGGAACCGAGGGAGATCTTGGCGACGTCCTTGAGGTAGACCCTCGTGCCGTCGCTGTTGACCCGCAGCAGGATGTTCTCAAACTGCTCGGCGTTCTGCAGGCGGGACTGCCCGGTGATGGTGTAGGCGTAAAGCTGCCCCTTCACCGCCGGGGTGCCGCCCAGGGCGCCGTAGGCCACCTGCGCGTTCTGCGCCTCCACCGCGTTCTTGATGTCGGAGACGGTGATGGACAGGTCGGTCATCTTCACCGGGTCAATCCAGATGCGCATCGCGTACTCGGAGCCGAAGACGAAGCTGTCGCCCACGCCCTCGACGCGCGCCACCTTCTCCTTGATGTTGGCGTAGATGTAGTCGGCGAGGTCGCGCTCGTTGTGCTCGTCATCGGTGGCGAGCAGGCCCAGCACCATCAGGAAGGAGTTGGTGCTCTTGTAGACGATCACCCCGTGGTTCACCACCGCGGTGGGCAGCTGCGACTGCACCTGCGAGAGCTGGTTCTGCACCTGCACCTGCGCAATGTCTGGGTTGGTGCCCGGCTCGAAGGTGATCTGGATCTCGCACATGCCGTAGGAGTCGGAGGACGAGGACATGTACATGTACCCGTCGAGGCCGGTCATGTTCTGCTCGATGATCTGGGTTACCGAGCGCTCCACGGTCACCGCGTCGGCGCCGGCGTAGCTGGCGCGGATGTTCACGGCGGGCGGGGCGATGGTCGGGTACTGGGCGATCGGGAGGCGGTGGACGGCCAAAAGGCCGGCCAGCATGATCAGGATGGCAATGACCCAGGCGAAGATGGGGCGGTCAATGAAAAAGCGTGACATCTTGCTTAGCCTTCCTTGCCCGGCGCGGCCGGGGCCGCAGGGGCGGGCGCGCCCTGGGGCGGCACCACCTGCACCGGCACCCCGGTCCTGATCTTCTGCAGGTTGGAGATGATGACCTTGTCACCCTTCTTGAGCCCCGACTCGACCACATAGCAGTCCTGGAAGGTGGGGCCGAGCTTGATGTCGACCTTCTGGGCCTGGCCCTGGTCATTGACGATGTAGGCGGAGGTGATGCCGCCGGCCTCGCGGATCACCCCGGTCTGCAGCACCACCAGCGCATCGGGGCGCACCCCCTCGTTGATGTCGCCGCGCAGGAACATGCCGGGCAGGAGCACATGCTCGGGGTTGGGCACCACCGCGCGCACGTTGACCATGCCGGTGGACTCGTCCACGCTGACCTCGGAGAACTCAATCACGCCCTGGAAGGGGTACTTCCTGCCGTTGGGCAGGTAGAGGTCGACGGTGGCCTTGCCGTCCGCCGAGAGCTTGAGCTGCCCGCTCTTGATGGAGTCCTTGAGCAGCAGGTTGTCCTCCACCGACTGCCCCAGGTCAACGTACATGGGATCAAGCTGGGTGATGGTGGTGAGCGCCATGGTCTGCTGGGCGCTGACCAGCGCGCCCTCGGTGACCGAGGAGCGGGCAATCTTGCCCGAGATGGGGGCGTAGACCTTGGTGTAGGCCAGGTTGATGTTGGCGCGCTTGAGCGCGGCCTGCGCCGCCTCCACCGAGGCCTTGGACTGCAGGAAGGAGGCCTGCGCGTCATCAAACTCCTGCTTGCTCACCGCCTTGTTGTTGAGCAGCGCGCGGTAGCGCTCGGCCTTGAGGCTGGTGCTGTGCATCGAGGCCTTGGCGCTGTTGAGGCTGGCGCGGGCGCTCTCCACCTCGGCCTCATAGAGGGCGGGGTCAATCTGGTAGAGCTGCTCGCCCTGCTGGACCGTGGAGCCCTCGGTGAAGGAGCGCTTGAGCACCACCCCGCTCACCTGCGGCCGCACCTCGGCCTTGCGGGTGGAGTTGGCGCGGCCGGTGAGGTGGGACACCACCGGCACGCTCTGCTGGGTAACCTCGAACACGTCAACGGGCATGGCCATGCCCCCCTGGCGGGCTTGCTCCTGCTCGCACCCGGTGGCCAGGAGCAGCGCCGCTGCCAGTAAGCCGGCGGCGGGCGCCGCAGGAAGTTGGAAACGCTTGGGAATCATCGCTTTTTTCCTTTTTGCATGGGGAACAGGCAACCCCTCCGAGGGGGGCCAGAGCGGAAAGGATTATACATGATGCGCCCGCCTTACATTCAATGATGTATGTAATTTTTTGCGCGGCTAGGCGGGGCGAGCCGGGACCGCTGGGGGGCGGTGCCACTAATTTTTCACTTAATAACATTAAGAAAGGTGCGCCAAGGGGGCGCGGGACCGGCCCGGACGGGGTTTCCTGCCTATACATTCATGAATGTATGTGGTAAGGTGCGAGCTGTTTTTCAGGCAGGAGAGGGCCAGGGCATGCCCAGGAGATCTAAGGAAGAGGCCGAGCGCACCCGGGAGCGCATCCTCGAGGCGGCGCAGCGCCTGTTTGCGGAGAAGGGGATCGAGAAGACCTCGCTGTCCGGGATTGCCGACGCGGCGGGGGTGACCCGGGGCGCCATCTACTGGCATTTCAAGGACAAGGCGGAGCTGACCAGCGCGCTGTTTGGCGAGGTCATGCTGAAGTTCTGCTACATGGAGGATCTCGAGGCCGCGGCGCGCGATGGCCAGCCCGATCCGCTGGGCATGATCAGGAAGTGGCTGCTGCGCCACTCCCTCAATGAGTCGCTCAACTTCCTGAGCTCGAGCATGTGCTCGGTGCTTGGCAACATCGTCTTTGGCAACCCGGATGACCGCAACTATGGGCTGCGCCAGCAACTGCGGGAGATCAGCGACCGGCAGCTGTGCCTGGTCCGGGCCGCCATGGAGGGCGCGGTGCGCGCCGGGCAGCTGCCCGAGAACCTTGACGTGCAGTTCGCCGCCGAGTGCATGCGCTCCTTCATCATCGGGTACTGCAACTGCGTGCGCATGGGATGGGCCCAGCACCTCACCCCGCGCTTTGAGTCCCTGGTGGACGGGGTCCTCGCCCACATCGGCTCGGTTGCCGTCACCCGGCAGCCCTGAGCCTAGCAGCGGATGCTGCCATCCTCGTTGAGGCCCACCGAGGCCGCGTCGATGCCCCGCTGGGCAATCTCGTGGGCGCTCTCGGGCAGCGGGCGCGGGCGCCCCTGCGGATCCACCGCCACATAGGCGAAGTCCGCCTCGGTGACCAGCATGCGCGAGATGCTGTCCGGGGTGTCAATCTTCTTCACCCACACCTCAAGGTTGATCTTGAGCGAGGTGTGCCCCACGTGCACGCACTTGCCGTAGCAGCACACCACGTCGCCCACGTTGACCGGCTTCTTGAAGGTCATGGCGTCCACCGCCACCGTGACTACCCGCCCGCCCGCGATCTCGCGGGCCAGGATGGCCCCCGCGATGTCCATCTGCGACATGATCCAGCCGCCGAAGAGATCCCCGGCGGGGTTGGTGTCGCCTGGCATGGCCATGGTGCGCAGGAGTAGGTTGCCAATGGGGGGGTGGGGATGCTGCTCTTTGTCCTGGGACATCTTCGCTTGCCTCGCTGCGCGGGATCCACTCCCGGCAAATCAAAAACCGCTGGCCGGCGCCGCGCCGGCACCAAGACATTAAACGCTGCCGCGCCGGCTGTCAAGGCGCGCGGGGCATGGCATGGACAAGCGCGGGGCGGCCGACTAAACTCACGCTACCAGGCCTGGCACAGGGCCAGGGACAGAGCAGCAGCGGAGCAAATGGTGGAAGAGCGGCACCCCCTAACCGAGGAAGAGCAGTCACGTCACCTGGGGCAGGTCTCTAGGACCTTTGCCCTGACCATCCCCATGCTGCCCGGGGAACTGCGGGACCAGGTGGCAAACGCCTACCTGCTCTGCCGCATCGCCGACACGGTTGAGGACGATCCAGTTGCCGGCGCGGAGGAGCGGATTGCCTGGCTCAAGCGCTTCTCCCGCGCCGCAGCGCGCTCCTTTGCCGATCCCCTGGAGCTGCAGGCCCTGGAGGCCGCGGGCCTTGGGCTGGTGCAGGGCGGGGCGCGGGAGGCGGAGCTGGCGCTCATGGGGGATCTGGGGCGGGTGGTGGGGCGCACCCTCACCTACCCTGTGGAGGCGCGGGGCACGCTGTGCCGCGGGGTGGCGCTGCTTGCCGCGGGCATGGCCCGCGCGCTGCGCGGCCTGAGCATCAGCGATCGCCATGACGTGGATCTATATTGCTACTTTGTGGCCGGGGTGGTGGGCGAGACCCTGGCGCTGCTCTTCTCCTCCGGGGAGGGACCTGGGGTCAGGCAGCGCCTCCTCGACCTTAGCGTGAGCTTTGGCGAGGGCCTGCAGCTGACCAACATCCTCAAGGATCGCGCCGAGGACGCCGCGCGCGGCGCTCGCTTCCTGCCGCCCCCCGCGGGCGGGGAGGGCGAGGCGGGGCTGCTGCGCCGCTATGCCGCGCTCACCGCCGGGCACCTTGCGGACGCGCGCGACTTCACCCTGGCGATCCCCAGGCGCCTTCACGGGGCGCGGGCCTTTTGCTTCATGAACCTCGCGATGGCCAACCTCACGGTGCGCCGGATCCTCGCCGCGGGCGACGCAGCGGGGCAGCCCCCCAAGATCTCCCACGCGCAGGTGGGGGCGCTGCTGGCGCTCCGGGGCCTGGCCGCGCGGTCCAACCTGGCGCTGCGCACGATTTTCTCCCTAACCGCCCCCAAGGTTGCTATGATCGCACGCGATCCTGCGGCCCTCCGGGCGGAGGTTTCCTGGTGGGATCGGGACTTGGAAGGCTTGCTTGCGAATGTATAAGATGCTGAGGCTAGGGCTCGCGGCGCTGCTGTGGGTGGCCGCCGTGGCCGCCACCCCCGCCCTGGCGGCGACCGCCGGGGGGCAGGTTTTTGAGGAGGGCAAGGACTACACGGTGGCGGCGGGCCACAGCCGGACCGCCTCCCCGGAGATCCGGGTCTTCATGTCCTTTTGGTGCGGCCATTGCTACGGCATGCAGGGGCAGCTGCACCGCCTGCGCGAGGCGGTGGGGAGCCAGGCGGCCTTTTACGAGAACCCGGTGCGCATGATGGGCGGCGCGGCTGGGGTGGAGTCCCAGTCGGCGCTGGCGGTGGCGAGGCTGCTTGGGGTGGAGGACGCCTTCACCGAGGAGCTGTTCCACCGGGTGCATGAGACCGATGACCTGCCCCGCATGCACGAGGACTTCAACGACATCTTCAACGATCTGGGGGTGGCGGCCGAGGAGTACGAGCGCGAGCTGGGATCCTTCCACGTGGCGGGCATGGTGGCGCAGTTCGACCAGCTCACCGATGACTACGAGATCGACGCGGTGCCGACCGTGCTGGTGAATGGCCTCTACTTTGTCAGCCTCGACGCCTTCGATGACGAGGCGCGCGTGGCGGATCTGGTCAAGTACCTGCTGTCCCTCAAGGGGGACGGCGCGGGCAGCAAGCCTGCCGGGGCGCCCGCCAAGGGCTAGCCCCGCCCTCAGGGCAGGGGGCTGGGCCCCTTGTCCCCCAGGAAGCGATCGAGGATCCGATCCTTCTCCTCCCATACCCCCCGCATCAGCTGGGTGAAGGCCTGCTTGAAGGCATGGTCGCCCTGGTAGTCGCCCACCCATTCCCCTGTAATCGGCCGCACCCGGACATGGGCGCAGATGCGGCGCATCCTCCCGGTGATGAGGTCGGAGAAGGCGCGCTCGCCGCTCTCCGGGTAGGCGAGGGTGACATCGAGGATGCAGTCGCACTCGCGCCCGATGGCCCCGAGGGCCACGGCCAGGGAACCGGGGCGGGGCATCAGCAGGTGGCGGTAGGGGGTCTTGCTCGCCTGGGCCTTTTCCCTGGTGAAGCGGGTGCCCTCCGCGAAGTTGACCAGGGTGGAGGGCACCTCCACCAGGGTGCGGCAGGCACGGAGCGTGCTCTCGAGGTCGCGGGTCCTGAGGCTGGGGTTGCGCTTGAGGTCGCGGGCGCTGTAGCGGCGCAGGAAGGGCATGCCCAGGCCCCAGCAGGCCAGCCCCACGAAGGGAATGTAGAGCAGGGAGTGCTTGAGGAAGAACTTGGTGGTGGGGATCTTGCCCTCGAGCAGGGTGTTGAGCACCAGGATGTCGCTGTAGCTCTGGTGGTTGCAGATCACCACGCAGGAGCGGGTAATGGGCGGGATCTCGTCCCCCTCCACCTCCCAGGTGATGCGGTTGGTGAGGGCGATGTTCATGCGGTTGCCCGCCACCCAGCCCTCAAAGAGGCGGTGGTTGGCCCGCTCCAGCGCGCGCGACGGGGCACCTGACAGGGGCAGGCGCAGCAGCGCCAGGATGACGATGGGGATGCCAAACACAATGGTGTTCACCCAGAACAGGATGAAGAAGACCGCGAACGCGAGCGGTGCGGGCAGGAAACTGAGCAATGCCGCCTCCATGGGAAAGATGGTCGCCCATTCTAGCAAATTTGGCCCGCACCGCGCCCCACGTTGGTGCGCTGGCAAACGGCGTTGGGCGCCAATAGCTGTATAATTGCCGCACTTGGGACATGCCGCCCTGAGCCGCGACGGCGCGCGCACCTCGCCTGGTGCCAAGGTTTTGTTATTGGAGCGAAAGATGAACAACCAACCCACTAAGTACATTTGGTTTGATGGCAAGATGGTCCCCTGGGAGCAGGCCACTGTCCACGTCACCTGCCATGCCCTGCACTACGGCTCGGCCGTCTTTGAGGGCATCCGCGCCTATGACACTGCCAGCGGCCCGCAGGTCTTCCGCCTCAAGGAGCACATTGACCGCCTGTTCAACTCCGCCAAGATTTACCGCTTCCCCATCCCCTTCACCAAGCAGGAGGTGATGGACGCCTGCTGCAAGGTCATCACTGACAACGGCCTGCCCTCCGGCTACATCCGCCCGCTGGTCTTCATCGGTCCCGTGGGCCTCGGGGTGCGCTTCCCGGCCGGCACCAAGGCGCAGGTGATGGTCTGCGCGCTGCCCTGGGGCGCCTACCTCGGCGAGGAGGGCCTGCAGAAGGGCGTGGATGTGTGCGTGTCCTCCTGGCACCGCCTGCACCCCAACACCATCCCCACCGAGGCCAAGGCCGCGGGCAACTACCTGTCCTCGATCCTGATCGCCAATGAGTGCGCGCAGAATGGCTACACCGAGGCCATCGCCCTCGACACCAACGGTTACGTCTCCGAGGGCTCGGGCGAGAACGTGTTCGTGGTCAAGGACAATGTGCTCTACACCGCCCCCTACACCTGCGGCCTGCTGCCCGGCATCACCCGCCACTCGATCATCACCCTCGCCCGCGAGGTGCTGGGCCTTGAGGTCCGCGAGCAGCTGATTCCCCGCGAGATGGTCTACATGGCCGACGAGCTGTTCTTCACCGGCACCGCCGCCGAGATCACCCCGATCGCCAGCGTGGACGGCATTGAGGTCGGCCCCGGCCACCGCGGCCCGATCACCGAGCGCCTGCAGTCCGTCTTCTTCGACGTGGTCAAGGGCAAGGTTGAGGACAAGTGGGGCTGGCTGACCCCGGTCGCCAAGTAGGCGGGGCCCCATCCCAGCGCAAAGCCCATGCTTGCCTTGGCGAGCACGGGCTTTGTTAGTTATCCGCCACCCTTTTCCATAAAAAAACACGTGCAAACAAGGAATTGAATTTATGCCCAAATATCGCTCCAGTGTCACCTATGAGGGGACCATCATGGCGGGCGCCCGCGCCCTGTGGCGCGCCACCGGGGTCAAGGACTCCGACTTTGGCAAGCCCATCATCGCGGTCTGCAACTCCTTCACCCAGTTCGTGCCCGGCCACGTCCACCTGCGCGAGGTGGGCAAGATGGTGGTCGAGGCCGTGGAGCGTGCAGGCGGCATCGCCAAGGAGTTCAACACCATCGCGGTCGATGATGGCATCGCCATGGGCCACACCGGCATGCTCTACTCGCTGCCCAGCCGCGATCTCATCGCCGACAGCATCGAGTACTCGGTGAACGCCCACAAGGCGGACGCGATGATCTGCATCTCCAACTGCGACAAGGTCACCCCGGGCATGCTGATGGCCGCCATGCGCCTCAACATCCCCGCCATCTTTGTCTCGGGCGGGCCCATGGAGGCCGGGCGCATCCCCGGCGACGCCACCGGGCGCGCCTATGACCTCATCGACGCGATGGTGGTCGCCGCCAAGCCGGGGGTCTCCGAGGAGGAGGTCCGCAAGGTGGAGAACTACAGCTGCCCGACCTGCGGCTCCTGCTCGGGCATGTTCACCGCCAACTCGATGAACTGCCTCACCGAGGCCCTGGGCCTGTCGCTGCCGGGCAACGGCACCATCATGGCCACCCATGCGCTGCGCCGCACCCTCTTCGAGCGCGCCGCCGCGCGCATCGTGGAGATGGCCCGTGCCTACTACGAGCATGACGACGCCTCGGTGCTGCCGCGCTCCATCGCCACCAAGGACGCCTTCCTCAATGCCATGGCCCTCGACATCGCCATGGGCGGCTCCACCAACACCGTGCTGCACCTCCTCGCGGTGGCGCAGGAGGCGGGGGTGGACTTCACCATGGCGGACATTGACCGCCTCTCGCACCACATCCCCCACATCTGCAAGGTGGCGCCCTCGACCCCGGACTACCACATCGAGGACGTGCACCGCGCGGGCGGGGTGATGAACATCCTCGCCATGCTCAAGGATCAGGATCTCATCCACCCCGCGCAGCCCACCGTCTCGGGCCAGGCCCTCGGGGAGCTGGTGGACGCCCATGACCTCAGGAAGGCCGGGGACGAGGTGCGCCGCTTCTTCCGCGCCGGCCCGGGCGGCAAGCGCAGCCTCGAGGCCTTCTCCCAGGACTTCTACTACGACGAGAACGACCTTGACCGCGCGGGCGGCTGCATCCGCGACCTCGACCACGCCTACTCCAAGGACGGCGGCCTCGCCGTGCTCTTTGGCAACATCGCCCGTGACGGGTGCATCGTCAAGACCGCTGGCGTGGATGAGCACAACCTCACCTTCGTGGGGCCGGCGCGCATCTTCGAGAGCCAGGAGGATGCGGTGGACGGGATCCTCCACGGCAAGGTCAAGGCCGGCGACGTGGTGGTGATCCGCTACGAGGGCCCGCGCGGCGGCCCGGGCATGCAGGAGATGCTCTACCCGACCTCGTACCTCAAGTCCATGGGCCTCGGCAAGGCCTGCGCCCTGATCACCGACGGCCGCTTCTCGGGCGGCACCTCGGGGCTGTCCATCGGCCACGTCTCCCCGGAGGCGGCCAATGGCGGCGCCATCGGCCTCATCAAGGACGGTGACATCATCAAGATCGACATCCCCGCCCGCACCATCGCGGTGAGCGTGGACGATGCCGAGATGGATCGCCGCCGCGCCGAGATGGAGGCGCGCGGCAAGCGGGCCTGGCAGCCCGAGCAGCGCGACCGCGAGGTCTCGTTTGCCCTGAGGACCTATGCCTTCATGGCCTCGAGCGCCGACCGCGGCGGCGTGCGCGACCATTCCCGCCTGGAGGCCAAGTAGCATGGACCAGCCCCTGTCACGGCAGGACTACCTGCAGAAGATCCTGCTCGCCAGGATCTACGATCTCGCCAAGATCACCCCCCTGCAGCACCTGGACCGGCTCTCCGAGCGCCTCGGGTGCAAGGTGCTGCTCAAGCGCGAGGACTACCAGCAGATCCACGCCTTCAAGATCCGCGGTGCCTACAACCGCATCCTCTCCCTGACTGAGGAGGAGCGCGCGCGCGGGGTGATTACCGCCTCCGCGGGCAACCACGCCCAGGGTGTGGCCCTCTCAGCCCGCAAGCTGGGGATGCGCGCGGTGATCGTGATGCCGACCACCACCCCGGATCTCAAGATTGAGGCGGTGCGCCGCCTCGGCGCCGAGATCGTGCTGCAGGGCGACTCCTTCAACGAGGCCTATGACTTCGCCCGCAGCAAGGCCGCCGCCGAGGGCATGGCGATGATTCCTCCCTACGACGATCCGGACGTGATCGCCGGCCAGGGCACCATCGCCCATGAGATCATCGGCCAGTGCAACTCCGTGGACACCATCTTCGTGCAGATTGGCGGCGGCGGCCTCGCCGCCGGCGTGGCGGTCTTCGTCAAGGCCCTGCTGCCCGAGATCAAGGTGGTGGGGGTGGAGGCCGAGGGCAGTGCCTCCATGAAGGCCGCCTTCGAGGCGGGCGGGCCGGTGGACATCGGCTATGTCTCGCACTTTGCCGACGGCGTGGCGGTGAGCCTCGCCGGGACGGAGACCTACCGGGTGCTGCGCGACTGCCTCGATGACATTGTCACCTGCAGCAACGACGAGATCTGCGCGGCGATGAAGGACATCTTCGATGACACCCGCGCCATCGCCGAGCCCAGCGGGGCGCTGTCCCTCGCCGGCCTCAAGAAGTACGTGACCCTGCATGGGTCCCAGGGCGGGACCCACGTGGCGATCCTCTCCGGGGCGAACGTCAAGTTCCACACCCTGCGCACCGTGGCCGAGCGCTGCGACGTCGGCGAGAACCTCGAGGGCATCCTCAGCGTGGAGATCCCCGAGGTGCGCGGATCGTTCCGCAACTTCTGCGAGGCCATCGGCGAGCGCCACGTCACCGAGTTCAGCTACCGCCTCTCCGATGCCAGCCACGCGCGCGTGCTCGCCTCCATCGAGCTCAGCGAGGGGCGCCGGGAAATCAGCGAGGTGGCCTCGTCGCTCAAGCGCCACGGCTACCTGGTCACCGACCTCACCATGGACTCCATGGCCAAGGATCACGTGCGCTACATGGTGGGCGGCCACCCGCAGCAGCGGGTCAACGAGCGGCTGTACCTCTTCGAGTTCCCGGAGACCCGGAACGCCCTGACCCGCTTCCTCGAGACCCTGGGCGACATGTTCAGCATCACGCTGTTCCACTTCCGCATCGCGGGGCTTGAGTACTGCAGCGTGCTGTGCGGCTTTGACGTCTCGGAGAACGAGGAGGGGCTGGAGCTGTTCCTCAGGAAGATTGGGTACACCTTCACCGAGGTGACCTCCAACACCGCCTACCAGCAGTTCCTGAGATGAGGGCGGCGAGTTTCCTGGGGGCCCTGGCCCTGGCGATGTCGGGCGCGGCGCTGGCCGTGCCCGACAACTACAGTTGCGATGCCACCAGCACCGAGGTGACCTTCAACCGGGAGGATGGGATGGCGAGCGTGTCACTGCGCCTGCTGGAGGCCCTGCCGGCGCTGAACACCACCAAGGCCTACGCGCAGTACGTGATGGATTCCTACCAGGGGTTCAACCTTGAGCCGGTGCTGGACCTGCGGGGTTTCTCGTTCCAGTATGTGGACAATGCCCCGTGCGCGGGGCTCATCACCTACTTCGATGGGCGCTCGTACCTGCTCTTCACCGCCTGCGGGCCGGTGGAGCGGCGCCTCATCAGCTCCCTGTTTGGGGAGGCGAACCAGCGCCTCCACCTCGACGAGGCGCTCCGGCGCCAGGCCCACCCCCAGGTTTACTGATGCTGCGCCTCGACCGCGAGGGCGCGGGATGACTCCAGGAGCCCGTAGCCCTTGGCAAAGCGCTCCGCGGCCTCAGGGAACTTCTGCTGGCGGGAGTAAATCTCACCCAGCTTGAAGTAGATGTCGGGGGTGGCGCCCAGGGTGAGGGCCTTCTGGTAGTGCCCCAGGGCCTCATTGAGCATGTCGGACTTGAGCTCGAGGTTGCCCAGGGCCTTGAGCAGCGGCAGGTTGCCCTCGGCGCTGGCGGAGTTGCCCTCGGCCATTTCCCGGAGCCTTGCGAGCACCTCGGGGATGGCATGCGGCCAGGTGGAGATGGACTCAATGAACACCGGGTCCGGGCTTGAGCCGAGGATGTCCAGGGTCGCGCTGCGGGCACGGCTGAGGTCACCCATCTGCACCAGCTTGCAGACATAGGGGGCGCAGAAGGCGGGGTTGGCGCGATCCTCCTTGCCGATGCGCTTCCAGATGCGGAACATCTGGTCGGGCAGGGTGGCGGCGCGCAGCGAGGACTCAAACCACCTGGCCATCAGGTCGTGGGCCTCTTCCCCGGTGATTACCCCATCCTTGACCAGGCGTGCGGAGGCCTCGAAGAGGCCGTCCAGATCCTCCTCCTGCAGCCGTGCGTCGTAGTACATCTTGGAGACCAGGCGGTTGCTGTAGTTGCTCTTGACCTTGTCGAGGTTCTCGAGGGCCACCTTGGCATTGCCGATGCGCAGGTTGAGGCGCGCCCGGATGATGGCGGCTGCCGCCGCCGCGTCATCGCCGCGGCGCTCCGCCTCGTCGAGGAAGGCCGAGGCCAGCTCGTAGCGCTGCAGCTCGAAGGCGCTCTTGGCGCCGATGAGCAGCGAGCGGGGCGGCATCTCGGACATCTTCTCGGTGCGGTTGATGAGGGCGATGGTCTCAGCGTAGTCGCCCTCCTCATAGGCCAGGTAGGCGCGATCCTGCAGGGAGCGGGACTTGTCCTCGCCGTGGCGGCGCAGCCAGCGCCGGATCCAGGTGGGGATGTGCAGCACCCGCGCCAGGGTCACGATCAGCACATAGAGCACCGCGAAGGTGACCACCAGGATCACTGCCGCGGTGGTGAGCGAGCACTCCACGATGTAGGAGCCGGTCGCGATGTGCACGAAGCCCTGGGAATCCGCGAGCAGCGGGCCGAGCAGCGCCGCGGCGCATACCACGGCGATGATGACTAAGGTCTTGATCATTGGCTGCTCCTTGCCCTACTGCGCCGCGGCGCCGTCTTGGCCGCCATTGCCACTTGCCGGGGCCTCGGGCACCTTGACCCCCAGGCGGTCCTGGGCGAGGCGGGCGAAGGCGTGCATGCTGGCGAGCGTGGTCGGCATCTCCGTGAGGATGTTCTCCTCACGCAGCTGCGCGAGGGTGGCCAGGTTGGCCTTGCAGGCGGCGCTGCCCTCGTCGTAGTAGGCCTTGATGAGGCGCATCGCCTCGTCGAGGCTGTGGTCGTAGAGGCCCTGCTCGGAGCGCAGCAGCGCGAACTTGGCGGTGGTGAGGTGGGTCTGGATGTTCTCCCCGAGGAAGATCTTCTGGTCCGGGGTGAGGAACTCCGTCGCGGCGTTGTCATCGCGGCGCCTGATCTCGATGAAGCGCGAGGAGAAGTCCTTGGCGGAGCTGATGAGGTTCTCCTTCCAGTCGCCGAGATCCGAGGTGGGCTTGCTGTCCTTGCTGAAGGCCGCCTCGCGGCGATCGGGATCCGAGTAGCCCTTGAGGTTCATTGCGCTGAGGTTCCCGAGCACGCTGTCGAGCTTGAAGCACAGGCCGATGGTGTCGGTGCGGTTGACCCCCTCGAGCGCCAGGAGGTCCTGCTTGAGGGCGCGGCGGATCGGCTCGACCTCGGTGCCGGTGACATCGCGCAGCAGCGAGTCGGCGCGGTTCAGGCACCACTGGGCGCCCTTGGTGTCCTGGCCGAGGATCGCCAGCTGGTAGGCGTTGTTGACCATGAAGAAGGACTCGGCGAGCAGCCAGTCGCTGGGGTTGCGGGCCTCATAGCGCTCGAGCCGCGAGTTGGTGGCCTTGAGGCCCTCAACCTGGGCCTCGTGGGCGCTGTTGAGCCCGTCCACGCGCTTGCCAAGGTCGGCGGTGGCATCGGCCAGCTTGCCGTTCTGGGCGGAGAGGCTGTCGTTCTTGGCCACCAGCAGGCGCATCTGCTCGTCGGCCTTGGCCAGGCGCGCCGCCGACTCGGCGTAGCGCTCCTTGATTGAGGGCAGGTCGCTGAGGGTGGTGGTGACCTGGGTGTAGGTGTACCACACGCAGCCGAGCACCCCGAGCAGCAGCAGGAAGCACAGGAAGGCGAGGAAGCCGTTGCGGGACTTGACCGCGGAGAGCTGGTCGAGCACGTAGCGCTCGTGGGGCTCAAAGGACTGGCGGGGCACCCGCACCGCCACCGGGGTGATGGCCTCGGCCTCAGCCTCGGACTGCCCCTGGGCGTCGGTGGGCGCGGGGGCGGGGTTCCCATCCTGGGCCCCCTGGCCGGCGGGCACCGGCTCTGGGCCGCTGGCGCCAGTCGCGGCCACGGGCTCCCCTGCCGCGGCCGCCCCTTCCGGGGCGGGGGTCCCAGCGCTGGGGGCGTCGCCCGGCGTGGGGGACTCAGCGGCGGGGGACTTCATTGACTCCTGCTCCTCCGCGCGGATCTGCCCAGCCTGCGCCTCGATGGCCTTTTCCTCTTTCTCCAGATCAATCTGATCCGGCTTCTGGTCTTTTTTCTTGGACACGAATTCACTCCCCCTTGGATGGTGAAGATGGATCCCGCGCGCAGGCAGGCTCGCCCATCTGCGCAGTCTGGCATGGGCGATGTATAATCAATCCGCTTATTTTAGCTTGTAACTTGCGGCCTCCCAACATTATATTTCAAATGGCTGAGCCTTCATCACAAATTGGGGGCGCGCCCCGCGCCGCGGCGCCAGGCGCGCCCGCGCAGGATCCTGACGGGTTTGCGGACACCATCTCAGGGCGCGAGGCCAAGGTTGAGGCCCTCAACCGCCTGAGGATGCGCCAGGCCCTGGGGGTCATGGGCGTTGCCGGCCGCGAGTTCCTCGGGCTGCTGCCGGTGCTGCTGCACTGCAACCACCCCCGCCTGCCCGGCTTCCGGGAGGGGCCGCTGCCCTACACCATCGACGGTTTCGCCCCTGATGAGCGTCAGGCCCAGTACCTGCGCTCCCTGGGCATCGATCCTGGCGCCCCGGCCGAGCGCCCCCCGCACACCATCATGGCCCTCTACGCCATGGGCAGTTCCTCGTCAGTGGGGCAGGGCGCGGACTCCGACCTTGACGTGTGGGTCTGCGTGGATCACCTGACCCCCAAGGAATGGCTGGACGCGCTGTCCGAGAAGTGCCGGCTCATCTCCTCGCTGGCGCGGGTGCGGCGCCTCGAGGTCAACCTCTTCGTCATCCCCGACAACCGCTTCGTCACCAACTCCCCGGACCGCCTCGACAACGACAACTGCGGCAGCGCGCAGAACCTCATCCTGCTCGATGAGTTCTACCGCACCGCGTTCCGCATCTGCGGGCGCAGCGTCATCTGGTACGTGGTGAGCTCCGACGAGGAGCGCTACGCCTACAACGTGGTGGTGGGCAAGATCCGCGGGCTGGGCGAGGGCTGGCGGGATCGCTGGGTGGACTTCGGGCCGGTGGTCAACGCCTCCCCTGCCGAGTACTTCGGGTCGGCGCTGTGGCTGCTGTACAAGAGCATCTCCGCCCCCTTCAAGGCCATGCTGAAGATGCTGCTCATGGAGAGCTACGGGCGCTCCTACCCGGACACGCGGCTGCTCAGCTCTGAGCTCAAGGACCTGCTGCTCTCAGCTGCCGACCCCGGGGAAGATCCCCTGCGCTTTGATGCCTACCTGATGATGTTCCGCCGGGTCAGCGACTACCTCGGGGGGCTGCATGACGAGGGGCGGCTGCAGCTCGCCAGGATGAGCTTCTATCTCAAGATCCGCCTCGGTCTCCTGGGGATCTCGGGCGGCCGCGAGCGCAGCAAGCGGCTCAGCCTTTTGGACCGCCTGGCCACTGAGTGGGGCTGGGACGAGGGGCTCAGGGCCCGCCTGGGGCTCTGCACGCGGGTGCGGGCGGACTTCATCGGGCGGGTCAGCGCCGAGATGCACGCCGCCTTCGTGGCCTCCTACCGCCAGCTGCTGCGCTTTAGCGTCTTCCACGGCATTGAGTACGCCATCACCTCTGATGACGTGGGCGTGCTGGCGCGCCGCCTGTCCACCGCCTATGACCTCCAGGAGGGCAAGATTGAGATCTACCCGCCGCTCCTGCCCCACTCGCTGGCGCAGGACCACCTGACCTTCATCCGCGCCCGCGAGGGCAGCCTTTGCGAGCGGGGCTGGCACCTCTACGCCGCGGCCCCCGACAACTGCGCAATCCTGGAGATGGACACCCTGCGCCACAGCGAGAGCATTGCCGAGCTGGTGTGCTGGGCCACCTTCAACGGGCTGTTCACCCCGCAGACCGACTGCCATGTGGCGGGCTCGGCCTTCACCGTGACCACCGCCAAGCTGCGCCGCCTTAACCGCGAGCTGCTCGCGCTCCGCCCGCGCCTCATGCCCGGGAACGTGGACGGGGCCAGCCTGGGCCAGCGCCCCAGGCTCAGCATGGGCTGCATCATCGTCAACCTCGAGCGTGACGACACCAAGTCGGGGCTGATCGACCACCAGGACCTGGTCTCGGGCAACGCCTTCTCGCTGGGCAAGCGCCACTGGTGCCTGGTGGACTCGGTGGACCTGCTCACCAGGAGCTCCTGGGGGGAGCTGCGCCTGCACCGCTTCCCGCCCGGGCCCAATGGCATCGCCGAGCTGCTGGCCACCCTCTGCCGCATGGACTGGGGCGCGGGGCGGAGGCGCGGGGAGCGGGCCAACCTCCAGGTCATCTCCTGCGCCGATGAGCACTCCAACCTCATTGCCAATGACTTCATGAGCCTGCTCGAGCGCATTGACGACTGCCTCGAGCGCCCGGAGCGCACCGTGAGCTTCCTCCTCGGGCGCGAGCGCTACGAGGCCAGGGACTCCAACGGGCGCGGGGTGGTGATTTCCCGGCAGGACACCCTGGGGCTCAGCGAGTTCCGCATCGACATCATCTCCCAGTACGGGATGCGCCCGGAGTTTGCGCTGCAGGTGCCGGCGCTGGTCGACCGCTACGCCACCACCGGGATCATGCAGTACTTCTTCGTGCCCCGGGGCGGCAGCTGGAACATCCTGATCCTCAACGAGGGCAATGAGCTGCGGGTGTACCGCAGCTTCAAGGGATCGCGGGCGCGCCTCGTCAACTCCATCAACAAGTTCTACACCAAGCGCAATGAGGCGGACGCGCGGGGCATGGTGCACTTCAACCTGCCCCAGTACTTCGTGCTCAGCCCGGACCTCAGGAGCATCCACCCCTTCACCATCCACGGCACCCCCGCCGGCAACTAAAAAAATATATATAAAAAACTATATATACCGTCATATATATGTTATCCTATATATATGGTGATATATACCTAGTCATATATATAGCAAAGGAAGGAGACTGCCATGAGCGATATCGAGAACCAGGAAGCGGGCGAGGTTGCCGGGGGCGATGACCGCGAGGAGCTGCTGAGGCGCATCGCCAGCCTTGAGGAGGAGAACGCCGCCCTTGCCGAGACGGTGAAGCGCGAGACCCGCAGCGTGTCGATACTGGTGCTGCTCACCCCGACCAACGCCGAGCTGCTCAAGTCCCTGGCCGCGGAGTCGGGGGTGTCGCGCAACGAGATGGTGAACCGCCTCATCGAGGGGGCGGCGGGGATCCCCGCCCCGGGTGGCGAGGGCGCCGGGGAGCACGGTCATGGCGCCTGCCTGCGCCGCGGCATGTCCGGCAAGGGCCGGGGTGTGGGCAGCAAGAAGATGGGCTGCGGCAAGGGCAATGGCGGCCATGGCGGTGGCTGCGGCGGCCATGAGG
>JAILEI010000044.1 GCA_024688225.1 Succinivibrionaceae bacterium | reverse complement strand
GGGCGGCCAGCAGGGCGGCCTCGGCGGGGGTGAGGTGGGAGGCGTCATGCCCAAACCAGGCCAGGGCCCCGGCGTGGACGCCCTCGAGGGGGCCGCCCATGGGGGCGAGGGTCAGGTAGCGCTCGAGGATCCAGTCCCGGCCGTGGGCTGCGGTCAGCCACAGCGCCCCCACCGCCTCCCTGATCTTGTAGGGCAGGGTGCGCGGGTTGCGCTCGAGCATCCTGGTCACCTGCATGGCGAGGGTCGAGGCCCCGGAGACGGTGCGCATGGCGAGGAGGTTGCTGCCCGCGGCGCGGGCCACGGAGACGAGGTCGACCCCGGGGTGGTAATGGAAGCGCTCGTCCTCGGCGGCAATGAGCAGCCGCACGTAGAGCGGGTCGACGGACGGCAGCCGCGCGCCGATGCGCCGGCGGCCGTCAGGGGAGTTGGTTACGTAAAGGATCCCCCCCTCCCGGTCGAGGACCACCCGGGAGTTGCCCGGGGGGTCCGGCGGCTGGGTGAGGGCCAGCGCCGCGAGTGCCAGCCCGAGGCCGCACGCCGCGGCCAGCGGCCTCATGGGGCGATGGTCACGGCCGCCGCGGTGTCGGAGAACACCCCGCGCCAGCTGGGCTGCTTGATGAGGTAGGCAGCCGTGGTGGGCAGGCGGTAGGTGCCGGGCACCGCCGCGCGCAGCACGTAGGCGTAGCGGATCGACGGGTTGCTGAACGGCCCGAAGGTGTAGGACAGCGCGTCATCGCCCTTGGACATGCGCTCCTCTGCGGAGAGCTTGCCCACGAACTTGTACTTGTCGCTGCCCGGGGAGAGCACCTCCACCACCTCAAAGCCGGCGGGGATGGGGTTGTCCACCTGCACCCTGGAGTTGAGGCCGTTGCTCGAGTCCAGCTGCGCCACCACCACGATGAGCTCGTTCACCTTGGCCTTGTAGGGGGCCTTGAGCGGCTTGCCCGCGGTGGTGTAGGCGGTCTTCTGCACCTTGATGCCGTTCGCGGCGGTCTGGGGCTGCTCGGTGGGCAGGCCGTAGATCGCGGCGGTGGCGAAGGTCTCGTGCGCAAAGGGGTTGCTCAGGGAGACCATGCCGTCATTGATGGTGAGGCTGTCCTGCACGGTGTCGCCCATCGCCGAGGTGACCTTGAGCATCATCGCCATCTCCGGCAGGGTGGGGCTGGCACCGAGGGCGCGCAGGTTGACGGCCTCGGCAAAGCGCGCGAGGTCGCTGCCCTCGCCGCACTCCTGCTTGGCCAGGGCGATGGTGAAGGCGTCGTAGGCCAGGGAGTTGAGGTCGGTGCCGGTGTGGAGGATCAGCTCGCCGAGCACCTGCTTGCGCTGGTCGCCGGTGACCTTGCCGGAGAGGTAGCGCTCCTGCAGGCCCTGCCACTCCAGCAGCATCTCCTCGGCCTTGCCGAGGCAGCGGCGCGCGCGGTCGCCATCGCCCTGGCGGTGGAGCGCCGCGGCCAGCCGCGCCAGCGCGGCGGGGGACTTGCACTCACCCTCATCGGCACGGTACTTGAGCGTGGCCAGGTTGTAGATCCCGAGGCGTGACTGCAGGTCGGAGGCGTAGTTGCTCTCAAAGCCGCTGCTGTTGGAGCCGATCTCGCCGATCGCGTTCATCACCTTGCGGATCATGGCCGAGGTCACGTCAAAGCCCTTCTCCTTGGCCATGGCGAGGGTCTCGGCGGCGTAGACCGTGGCGGCCCCGGAGTCGCCGTAGCAGTTAAGGTAGAGGCGGAAGGTGCCGTCGTAGTCGGCGAAGAGCACGATCCCGTCGATGAGGTCCTGGATCCGGCGGGCAAGCTTGGGATCCTTGCCGTCATCGAGGAGCATCAGGGACTGGGCCACGGCGCACTTGTCGAAGATGCTGTGGGGCTCGGCCTCCTGCATGCGCCTGGTGAAGGCCTTGATGTCAGTGGGCGGGATGGCGCCATAGGTCGCGGTGGCGAGGGCATCCTTCTGCAATGAGCCGCCCACGGCCAGCTGCTTGGTCTCATTGGCCTTGAGCATGCGGCTCTGCAGGCGCAGCTCGCGCGGCCAGGCCGGGCGCACCTCAAGGCTCAGCTCGTCGCTGTCCTCAAGGCCCGGTCCATTGAGCGCGTAGGACACGGTGCCCTCACCCTGGCCGATGGCCTCGATGGGGATCCTGAGGTCCGAGCGCTTGCCCTTGGCCACTTTCTCGGTGCGCGGCTTGGCGGCGCACTTGAGCGCGCCCTTGCAGGTGACCGTGACCTCGATGGCAGGGTCATCGCGGTCGATGTTGGCCAGGGAGAGCGTGGCCTCGGACTTGTCGCCCGGGGCCAGGAAGCGGGGCAGCCCCAGGGAGGCCGCCACCTCGCCGCGGATCGGGGCGGAGGCGGTGGCAACGCCGCAGGAGACGTCGTTGAAGACTGTCACCTTGAGGTCGAGGGCGCCCGTGAACCTGGGCAGGTCAAAGCTCAGGGTGCCGCGGTTGCCCTTGAGCTCGGTGATCCCCTGGTGCAGGGAGACAAAGCGGGCGGGCACGGTCGAGAGGGTCGCGGGCATCGCCCCGAGGCCGTACTCGTCCTCGCCGCCGTAGCCCTGGCCGCCCTCGCGGGCGCGGATCACGTAGTGGTAGACGTCATTGAGCGCAATCCCAAAGTCGCGCGGGTGCTCGTAGAACCTGCGCACGGTGGGGATGGGCGCGCCAATGGTGAGCAGGCCGTGGTCGACCAGCTCGGCGGTGTAGTAGAGGTTCTCGCCGTGCTGCCCCTCCACGGTGAAGGGGATCTCGACGGTGCTGCCCGGGGTGAGGGTCTTGGGCATCTGGGCGCTGACCGTGAGCTCGCGGGCGGTGGTGTCAAGGCTGACGTAGGCAAGGCCGAGGGCCCGCAGCGGGGCCCGCCCGGCCTCCTTGAGCGGGGTGTAGACGCTCAGCAGGGCGTGCACGCCGGGCACCAGCGCGTCGCTGGTCTTGATCTTGATCTCGTTGTGGCCCTTGTGCACCTTGTGGTGGGTGAGCGAGGTGACATAGTCGGTGCCGACCGCGAGGTCCGCGAAGCCGTCGAAGGCGCAGTCAAAGGTGAGCACCGCGTCCTCGCCGACCGCGTAGCGATCCTTGGTGGTGGCGACGGTGATGCGCTCGGGGCTGTGGGAGCTGTCGCTTATGGCGTAGCCGTGGAAGAAGCTGAAGGTGGTGGACGGGCCGTCACCCTTGACCTCCAGCTCGTACTCGCCGGAGGGCAGGTCCATGGAGAGCAGCGCCTGGCCGAGGTCGGCGTTGTCCACCTTGACCTTGCCGGTGCTGACTGGGCGGCGCATCACGTTGCGCACGTAGTTCCAGGAGTTGTAGGAGAGCACGTACTGGTAGGAGACCTCATTGTGGTAGAGGGTGTAGTCGTACTCACCGGCCACCGCGGTGCCATCGATGAGGTAGGAGCACAGGGCGAAGGATGCCTTGCCGTCATTGGTGGGGAGCTGCCGCACCCCGAGGAGCGGGAAACTGGGGCCGACCACCTGGGTGGACTTGTTGTTGACCTCCTCGCCGCGCGGGTCGTAGACGCTCATGCTGGTGGTGATCTTGCGGGCGTAGTTGGCGCCGGACAGGTTCAGGGTGACGCTGATGTCGCCCTGGCCGCCGGTCTTGCCGTCATCGAGGTTGAGGTGCTCCGCCAGGTCGGAGTAGGCCTCGCGGGTGGGGCCGAACCAGAAGTCGCTGAGCCCCTCCGCGGTGAAGGGGTGGGCGCAGGGCTCGATGTGGATGAAGCCGTTGTACATGAGGTCGGAGGCCGGGGCGCCGTAGTTGAAGCGCGCGGTGTAGGGGAGGATCAGCTCCAGCTGGCCTGGCGCGGCGTCCTTGGCGGTGTCGCGCTCGAGGGTCATCATCTCGGGCATGATGGCGCTGACCTTGACCCGGGTGCTGGCGATCTGGTGATCGTCATCGGACTGCAGCTCGAGGGTGTAGGAGCCCAGCACCGCGGTGGGCGCGAAGGTGTAGTCGAGCTCGAAGGCGCCGGGGGCCTTGGCCTGCAGCAGCTCGCGGTGCAGCTCCTGGCGCTGCGGGCCGAGCACCAGCAGGGTGGCCTTGCTGAGGGCGGCGGCCCTCAGGTCCATGCCGCGCACCAGCGCGGTGTAGTGCATGGTCTGGCCAGGGCGGTAGGAGGGGCGGTCGGTGTAGGCCAGGGCGTCATACTCGCGGCCCTCGCGCGGGTCGATGTTGTCCTTGATCACCTCCTGCAGCGTGTTGGTGAGGCTGAGGCGGAACATGTCGCGCCCGGTGCTGGCCTCCACGGCCCCGGGGCGGGAGCCCATCTCGCCGCTGGTCAGCTCCTTGCGGAAGTGCGCGTAGCCGTTGTTGTCGGTCTTGGCCTCGCCCAGGCAGGCGCCCGCGGCGGAGATGAGGCGCACCGTGGCGTCCTCCACCGGGGTGGCGTTGCTGATGGAGCGCACCGCCACGTCCATGCCCTGGCTGCCGCGGTAGGTGGTCACGCCGAGGTCGGAGACCACCAGCAGCCGTGAGGCGTAAACCTGCTCCTCGTTGCCAAAGGAGTTTTGCCAGTGCTCGCCGCTGAGGAAATCCTCATCGAGGATGATGGCGGGATCCTTGGCCAGCACCAGGTAGGTGCCGTTGTACCCGCCCTTGCGCAGGGCCTCGATCTGGGCGCGCGCGGGCTCGCCGGCCGCATGCTCGGGGGTGAGGATCTCGCGGAGGTTGATGGAGGCGTCCACGGCCTGGTTCTCCGGGCCCTCGGTCTTGATGCTCGCGCTGGCGAGCAGCACGGCCTTGTTGCGGATGAAGTCCCCGAGTGAGTAGCGGCTCGGGCCGTCGATGTCATCGAGCGCGTCCGCGGCCGGCAGGGCGTAGATGAGCGCGTCCACGCTCTTGAGGTTGACCACGCTGACCTTGACCGCGGGCTCGCTGCCGGTGGCGGAGGTCAGGATGGTGCCGCCCCCGAGGCTGATCTGCGGGCGGGCGTTGGAGGTCTTGAACTCGGCGCTGGCGTCAAAGGCGAGCTCGTTGCCCTCATTGTCCTTGAGACCCTTCTTGATCACCACCTTGTAGGGGGTGCCGGCCTTGAGGCCGCTGAGGCAGATTTGCGACTGGCTCACGGAAACCGCGGGCGAGACCTTCTTCCCCAGCTCATAGAGCTCAATGAACTTCTCAATCTCGGCGGGCCCGCCGGCCTTGTCCATCTCGCCGGACATGGTGATGCACTCGACCATGGGATAGACGTCGGCGTTTTCCGTGAGCTTGCTCACGGACAGGTTCGCGGCGGTGGCGAGGGCGGGGAAGGCGCTGAGCAGGGCCAGGGCAATGAGCTTGTGGGAGGGCATGGCATCAACCTTAATGTTGGCGCGGCCTTGGGCCGCATGATGATTTGGGATTTTAAGGCCGTAAATGGCCAAAATCCACCGGGGGTGGGAGAAGTGCGATCCATCTCACGGGCCTGTGGCCCGTGATGGTGCGCTAGAGGGCCTCGCTGGCGCCGAGGGTCCAGGCGCTGCCGTGCTGGGTGAACCCCAGGCGTGGGTAGTAGCCGCGGGCCTGCGGGGCCGCGAGGAGGATGATCTTGGCCTTGGGGTGCAGGCGCCGCTGCACCTGCCTGATGAGCTCGCGGCCAATGCCCTGGCGCTGCAGGTCGCCGCGCACGGCGAGGTCTGAGAGGTAGCAGCAGTAGGCTAGGTCGGTCACCGTGCGGGCAATGCCCACCAGCTCCCCGCCCCGCCAGGCGGTGATGGTGAGGCTGGCGTTCCTGAGCATGAGCGCCACCCGCCCCGGATCATCTAGCGGGCGCCGCTCCCCCAGGGTGGTGGTCTCCAGCAGCGCGGTGTACTCTTCGGGGCTCACGGGGCGCGAGTCGCTGTACTCAATCCCTTCCATGCCTTTCTCCTTGCCTGTGCCACCATGCTAGCACCCTGGCGCCACGCCGTGGGGTAGAATTTGCCCTGGGGACGGCAACACGGGAGGGGGAGCGCCTTGGAGACTGGGTTCAGCGCGCCGGTGCGCCTTAAGGTGGGGCGCCTTTGCGAGGATGGGCGGGGGATTGCCCGCCTTGGCGGCCTTGAGGTTTACCTCGAGGGCGCCATCGACGGGGAGGAGGTGCTTGCCAGCGTGGGCGAGCCCTACGCCCGGGGGTCCAGGCGCTGCCCGGGGCGGGTCCTCAGGATCCTGTCTGCCTCCCCGGACCGGGAGCGGGGCCGGGCCCGGGTGGAGTCCCAGGGCATCTACCCCTATGGGCACCTTACCTATGAGGGCACCCTCAGGCGCAAGCGCGGGGCGATCGCGGCGGCGCTGGCGGACGCGGGGGCGGGGGGCGTGGAGCTGCCCCCGGTGGTGGGCAGCGATCTCAGTGGGCCCTGCCGCTTCAAGAGCATCCGCCACTTTGCCGCGGCCGCGGGGGGGCTGGTGAACGGCTTCTACGCCCCCGGCACCCATGAGGTAGTCCCCATCACCTCCTCATCCCTTGAGCCCGCATGGTTCTGTGAGTTTGCCAATGACCTGTGCCAGGCCCTCCACGCGGCGGGGGCCCAGGCGCATGACGAGCGCTCCGGTGAGGGCCTGCTCCGGGCGCTGCTCATGAGGGACACCATAAGGGACCGCCTGGCGGTGCTGGTGGTGGCCAGGGAGCCCGGGGAGGCGGTGGTGGCGGCCTTTCGCGACTGCTGTGCGGGGCACGGCGTGGCCTGCGCCTACCTGTGCCTCAACCGCTCCGTGGGCAACCAGGTGCTCTCCGGGGATCTCACCTGCGTGGGCAGCGCCCCGCGGGCGACGCTGCCCCTGTGCGGGCTGGAGTTTGGGGTGGGCCCCCTGAGCTTTGCCCAGGTCAACTACCCGATCACCGAGGCGCTTTACGCCGAGGCGGTGGGCTTCCTCGCGGGCGCCGGGGCGGGGCGCGCCCTCGACTTGTGCTGCGGGGTGGGCACCATCACCCTCTGCCTGGCGCGGCACTTTGCAAGGGTCACGGGCATTGAGATTGTGGGGGAGGCGGTGGCCGCCGCCCGGGACAACGCCGCGCGCAACCAGGTTGCCAACGTGGAGTTTTGTGAGGGGGACACCCGGCGGCTGCTGGCCAGGGCCGCCGCGGGGGGCGAGGTGCGGGCGGTGTGCTGCGATCCCTCGCGCCAGGGGATTGGCGCCGCGGCCTGTAGGGCCCTGGGCGCGCTCCCGGGGCCGCTGCGCCTGGCCTACATCTTCTGCTCGCTCAAGGCGCTGCGCCGCGACCTGCCTGAGCTGCTTGCCCAGGGGTTCACCGTGGAGCGGGTCAAGGGCTTTGACATGTTCCCCTACTCAGCGCATGTCGA
>JAILEI010000100.1 GCA_024688225.1 Succinivibrionaceae bacterium | reverse complement strand
ACCAGGAGGTAGCGCAGCTTGGCCTCCTGGCTGAGCTGGCCCTCGCAGAGGATGAGGTCGAGCATCCGCGTGCAGGTGAGGTCGCGGGCGCGCCCCTGCTCGGAGAGGTTGGAGTCGCGCAGCTTGTGCAGCTCGGGCACGATGCTCTCCTGGGTCTTGTACTCGAGGAAGCCGCGGATGAAGGCGAGGTTGAGCGCCTGCCGCGCCCGCTGCTCGGCGGCCGAGCCCACGCCGGACTGGGCGACGCTGCTGTCGACGATGCGCCTGAGCACCGCCTTGTGGGCCTGCCCGCGGAAGGCGCAGGAGTTGGCGATGAACCCGAGGATCAGCATCACCTCCTTGCTGCGGGAGATGCTGGCCTGCCCGGGCAGCTCGGAGCGCTGGGCGTGGGACTGCTGCCGCCAGGCGAGGTAGAAAACCACCATCAGCACCCCCAAGAGCAGCGCGCTGGTGAGCATGAGGATGGTGTCTAGGGACATGGAAACGGACTCCAAAGGGGGGCCATCCCCCCTGCGATGGCCCATTCTACCGCAATTTGCCACCCTGGCCACGGCGCCCGCCATTGCCCTAGGGCGGGATTTGGGGTAAGTTATCAGCTCGCCCCGGCCGCCCCGGCGGGGGAATGCCCTGCGGAACTGCCATGCCCTGTGCCTTCTTTGACATGGATGACACGCTCATCGATGCCGACACCAACGAAATCTTCTTTGGCTTCCTCCATGAGCGCGGCCTGGTGGGCGACGCCTTCCTCGAGCCGCTGGGCGAGTTCCAGCGCCGCTTCTACGAGGGCACCCTCAGCATCGACGACTTTGTGCGCTACGCCATCGGCCCCCTGGTGGGCATGCCCCGTGCCCGCCGCGCGGAGCTGGTGGGGGAATGCGTGGGGGGGCGGATCCTGCCCCGGGCCTTCCCCGGGGCGCTGCGGGCGGTGCGCGCCCACCTGGCGGCGGGCGACGAGGTGTTCGTGGTCAGCGCCACCGCCGACTACATCGTGGATGAGGTGGCGCGCGGCCTCGGGATCGCCCACGCCATCGCCGCCCCCTGCGCGCTCGATGGCGAGGGGCGGCTTACCGGGGAGCTGTGCGGGGAGGTGCCCTACCAGGCCGGCAAGCCCCGGCGCATCAAGGCCGAGCTCAGCCGCCTCGGCCTGGACCTCGCCCACGCGGTGGGCTACGGGGACAGTGTCAACGATCTCGAGATGCTGATGCTCTGCGAGCGGCGCCTGGCCGTCAACCCCAGCCCGCAGCTGCGCGCCGACCCGCGCTTTGCCCTGCTCGAGGAGGTGGATTTCCGCCAGCCCTAGCCCCCAAGGCGCCGCCCCCTTGTGCTAGAATCGGGGACAGTGAGCGTTTTTTTGCCCCGGGAGGCGACCATGAGAAAGAGCCTGTGGCGGCTGCTGCCCCTTGCCGCGCTGATCCTCGGAGCCCCCGCGGGGGCGGCGGAGCTCAGGGTGGGCACCGACCTAACCTTCCCGCCCTATGAGTTCGTGGACGATCACGGGGAGATGGCGGGCTTTGACATCGACGTGATGCGGGCCCTCGGCAAGGAGATGGAGCTGGACATCAAGTTCGTGCCCATGCCCTTCCAGGATCTGGTGAGCGCCATCAACAGCGCCCAGATCGACGCCGCCATTTCCTGCCTCGGCATCACCCCCGAGCGCCTGAACACGGTCTCCTTCTCCGAGCCCTACGCCCGGGTGGGCTTCAGCCTGCTGCTGGTGGGGCCGGACTGCGGCCGCTTCTCGCCCCCCGAGCGCCTGTCCGGGCACATGGTGTGCGCCGAGACCGGCAGCACGGGCACCACCCTGATCTCCAAGTACACCCAGGAGGTGCAGTCCTTCTCCTCCATGGACGAGGCCCTGGGGATGCTGCGCAAGGGCAAGTGCGCGGCCATCGTCAACGACCACTTCCTGAACCTCCACTTCGTGACCAGGCGCGAAAACCCCGACCTCTGCGTGGGCCGTGACGTCTTCGACCCCGAGGACGTGGGGGTGGCGGTGTCCAAGCAGAACAACGCGCTGCTCGATCGCGTCAACCGCGCCCTCACCCAGGTCAAGTCCAGCGGCGCGCTGGACCGCATCATGGAGAAGTGGTTCCACCGCCACCGCTAGCCATGCCCGCGCCCGGGGCGATCCTGCGCCCGGGGCCTGCCGCGGCCGCCCCTGTGGGCGGCCGCACTGCCATATGGAGAAAGCCATGCATGAGTTGCGCTGCCCGTCCTGCGGGAAGGTGTTCACGGTTGATGAGTCCGGCTACGCGGCGATCGTCAAGCAGGTGCGCGATCGCGAGTTCCAGGGGGAGGTGCGCGAGCGTGAGGAGCGCCTCTGCCGCGAGCGCGACAGCGCGGTGGAGATTGCCCGCCTCGAGCAGCGCCGCGAGGCCGAGGCCGAGCGGGAGCGCCTCTCCGCGGAGATTGCCGCGCTCAAGGAGCGCCTGGGCGCCGAGCGCGAGCGCGCCGCGGATGCGGTGCGCACCGCCGAGGCGGCCAAGGATCTGGAGATCGCGGCCCTCAGCTCCCGCCTCGAGGGCTTTGAGTCGGGCAAGCGCCTCGAGCTGGCCGCCCTCGAGTCCCGCTCGCGCGAGGCGCTCGCCGGGCGCGAGCGGCAGCTGCAGGAGGAGCGCTCCCGCGCGCAGCTGCGCGAGCGCGAGCATGAGCTCGAGCTCGAGGCGCTGCGGCGCGAGATGGGCGAGCGGCTGCGCTTTAAGGACGAGGAGATCGAGCGCTACAAGGACTTCAAGGCCCGCCTCTCCACCAAGATGGTGGGGGAGAGCCTCGAGCGCCACTGCGAGAGCGCCTTCAACGCGCTGCGCCCGGTGGCCTTCCGCGGCGCCTACTTTGAGAAGGACAACGACGCGCGCACTGGCTCCAAGGGCGACTACATCTACCGCGAGAGCGACAGCGACGGGGTGGAGTTCATCTCCATCATGTTCGAGATGAAGAACGAGTCCGACACCACCGCCACCCGCCACCGCAACGAGGACTTCCTGCGCGAGCTCGACAAGGACCGCCGCGAGAAGGGCTGCGAGTACGCGGTGCTGGTCTCGATGCTCGAGCCCGAGAGCGAGCTCTACGCCCAGGGCATCGTCGACATGTCCCACCGCTATGAGCGCATGTACGTGGTGCGCCCGCAGTTCTTCATCCCCATCATCTCCATCCTGCGCAACGCCGCCCTGGGATCCCTTGGCTACCGGCGCGAGCTCGAGCGCCTGCGCGGGGAGAACGTGGACGTCACCCACTTTGAGGAGGCGCTGGGGGAGTTCAAGGGCAAGTTCGCCAAGAACTACGAGCTCGCGAGGCGCAAGTTCGACACCGCCATCGAGGAGATCGACAAGACCATCACCCACCTGCAGAAGGTCAAGGAGAGCCTGCAGTCCTCGGGCAACAACCTGCGCCTTGCCAACCAGAAGGCCGAGGAGCTGACGGTCAAGCGCCTCACCCGCAACAGCCCGGGGATGGCCGAGCGCTTCGCGCGGCTGCGCGGGGACTAGAGGTCGAAGTCACGCTCGCCGGCGTGCGGCACCCTGGGGTTGATGGGGGCGCGCAGCAGTGCCGGCGAGGACTGGCGGGTGAGCACCCGGAAGATCCGCCGCATCTCCACGTTGGGCATGGCGAAGCGGTAGCGCCAGGCCAGCCCGCCCGGATCCGCGCTCACCTTGTCGATGGAGGCAAAGCCGTTCTGCAGCAGCAGCGAGCCGATCTCCTTGTCCTCGGGGTGCATTGACACGTAGCTGAGGAAGAGCGGATCCTGCCCGTCCTTGCCGTAGAGCCAGTTGAGGCTCGGGTCCGCGGCGTCGAGGGCGCCCTGGATGAAGGAGAAGTTGCCGGCGCTGGCGTAGGGGTAGAGCATGCCTTCCGAGGACAGGGCGCGGTAGACCGAGAGCGGGCAGAGCACCTCCTCGGCGCCGTCGGAGAAGGCAAAGCCGCCGTAGCAGGTGCGCAGCGCCTCCACCAGCTCGCGCTGCAGCAGCCCCTGGTAGGGGGAGAACTGCCGGATCTCCGAGGCAAACAGGCGCTTGAGCTCGGCGACGGTCAGGCCGAAGGTGGTGGCGCAGGCCCTCGAGTAGGAGACGTCGTTGAGCAGCGGGATGCCGTCCGAGGTCTCCGAGGCGAGGCGGAACTTGGTGTGGCCGAGGAGCAGCGCCCACTTGACCTCCCCCTCGCACTGCACGATGGCGTTGAGCATGTCGAGGTAGGCGGTGGCCGCCTCCTCCTGCTCCTTGGGCCCGAGCGCCGCGGTGGCGGTGAAGGGGCCGTCATAGCCGTCGATGAGGATCACCACCTCCGCCCCGTACTTCTGCGCCGCGTCGTGGATGAGGTTGAGCAGCGCAATCTTGGGGGTGGGCTCGGTGGCGTACTGCCGCTCGATGTGCTCCTCCCACTGCTCGTGGCGCACCACCGCGAGCAGCCGCGCGTTGAGCTCGGCGGCCGAGGCGGCGCGCTCGGAGGTGAGGTTGATCTTGATCACCGGGATGCGGGGCAGCCCCTCGGCCAGGGACTCGGCGGTGAGCGAGAGCCCCTCGCGCATCAGCAGCTGCTCGGCGGTGCTGGCGAACAGGGTCTGGCCGAAGCCGCGGGGGCGGATCAGCAGGTTGACGTTGGGGTAGGAGGTGACGCGGGGCAGGGCGTCGAGGTAATTGATGAAGTCGACCATCTGCCCGCCCTTGCCGGTGAGCATGACGCTGCTGGCGAGATCATGGATGGCGTGGGATGAGGAGTGGCTGACTAGTTCCATGGCGAGCGCGCTGGGCGGGAGCCGGGCAACCTGATCCCGGTACCCCGGTGACCAAACCTGGCTGCTTCCTTCCGGACCTGACCAATTAATCCGGCTCCAGGTACGGGAGGGCTGCCCGGCCCCCATTGACGGCGGGATCTTAGCAAAATCCCCATCCCCCTTCAAGGGCGCCCCCTCGCGCGCGCGGCGCTTTTGCGCTAAGATTCCCTGCCAGCGCCCCTGGGGGGGCAGGGCGGGGGAGAGGCAGCGATGGGCAAGGCGGCAGGGCGGGACATCAGCGGGATTTTGCTCCTGGACAAGCCCCTGGGCATGTCCTCGGCGGCGGCGCTCTCGAGGGCCAAGCGCCTTTACGGGGCGCGCAAGGCCGGGCACACCGGGGCGCTTGATCCGCTGGCGAGCGGGGTGCTGCCCATCTGCCTTGGCGAGGCCTCCAAGCTCTCCGCCTTCCTGCTCGAGGGCGGCAAGCGCTACCTGGCCACCGGGCGCCTCGGGGTGGTCACCTCGAGCGCCGACGCCGAGGGCGAGGTGGTTGGGCGCCACGAGGTGGGGGACGCCCCGGCGCGGGTGGCCTCCGCCCTGGGCGCCTTCACCGGGCGCATCACCCAGATCCCGCCCATCTACTCCGCGATCAAGGTCAACGGCCGCCCCCTCTACAAGTACGCGCGCCGCGGCCAGGAGGTGGAGATCCCCAGGCGCGAGGTGGAGATCTACTCCCTCAGCCTCGAGGGGGTGGAGGGGGACTCCTTCACCATCTCCGTGCACTGCTCCAAGGGCACCTACATCCGCACCCTGGTCGCCGACATTGGCGCCGCCCTGGGCTGCGGGGCCTATGTGACCATGCTCAGGCGCACCGCGGTGGACGCCCTGCCGCCGGGCCCGCTCACCACCCTCGGGCGCCTCGAGGAACTGGCCGCGGCGGGGGGCACCGCCGCCCTCGACGCGCTGC
>JAILEI010000098.1 GCA_024688225.1 Succinivibrionaceae bacterium | reverse complement strand
ACAGCTCGGATCTCTCCAGCATCTTCTCCTCGCTGATATCCGGTCATGCCGCCCCCGCCGCAGCCCCTGCGGCCCCGGCCGCCGAGGCCGCCCCCATCCCCCAGGGCATGCCCGCGGATCTCGAGCGCATGGCCAGCGCGCTCGTGGACCGCATCCTGGTCAGCGACCCCGGCCTGGGCGACGGCAGCAAGGAGGTGCGGCTGATGCTCAACGACCTCCCCGGCCTCAAGGGCGTGGAGATCAGCATCAAGCGCGACCTCTCGGGCATGCTGTTCGTGGCCATCACCAGCTCGGACACCGGCTCGGTGCAGCGCCTCATCTCCTCACGGCAGGATCTCGAGCGGCGCCTGGCCAAGGGGGAGCGCAATGCCGTGCGCCTTGACATCAGCGCCGACGGCGACCCGCAGGACCAGAACCACCAAGGATAGCAAATGGCAGTGAAACCCTTCCAGCCACAGCCACTCGGGGTGCCCCGGGCGGCGCTGCAGAACCGCATCATCGAGATCCTGCCCGGGGACAGCGGGCTCACCCTGCTGCCCATGGGCAACGACAGCTTCTCGGAGTGTGGGCGCCTCGGGCTCTCCATCGGCGGCACCGTGCTCAACCTCTCCGTGGGGTCGCTCGATCTCCTGGCCCTCGATGAGGACCTGCGCGAGATCAACCCCCTGAACCTCACCCCCGAGCTGCGCGCGGCCGCCCTGGAGCTCGCGCTTGAGGAACCGCTGCGCCGCCTCGGCGAGGCGCTGGACAGCCTCATCACCTGCCGCGACCCGGTTGAGGACGGCCAGGTGGCCGCCGAGCTGGACTTCTGCTATCATGCGCAGGGAATTTCCACCCCCCTGCGGCTGTCCATTGGCTCGATAAGCGCCGTGCAGCTCATCCTGGGGCGGCTGTCACAGGTCACCCCGCAGCCGCGCCTGCCCAGCTGGCAGGGGGAGATCATCGTGGAGGTGCCGCTGCTCGCGGCCCGGGCCCGCATGGGCGCCACGGAGATCAATGGCCTGGGCGCCGGGGATCTCATCATCCCCGACCAGTCCCCGCTCCTCTCGGGGCGGTTGCTGGCGCCGCTGGGCCGCCAGGGCATCCTGCTCAGCATGGGTGAGGGCCAGGGCACCGTGGAGGCCGTGCTCAGCGACGGCACTGAAGATTTCGCCAGCTTGCAGGGAGTGCTCGCTACCATGACAGACAACAACAACACCGCCCCCGCTGGGCAGCCGGCCGCCGCCGTTGACACCTCCGCGCTGGAGCTGCGGGTGGCCTTTGAGCTCGAGCGCAAGGCCATGTCGATTGCGGAAATCGGCTCCCTGGGCGTGGGCAGCACCATCCCCCTCGGGTGCGACCGCCAGTCCCCGGTCACCATCCGGGTCAACGACCTGCCGGTGGGCAAGGGGCGGCTCTGCGAGCTCGACGGGCAGCTTGCCGTGCAGGTCACGGAACTGCGCAAGTGAGGCCCCGCCAAGGCAGGAGCCAAAGGACATGATGAGCGAGACCCTGAACCCCGGCAACCTGCTGCTGCTGATGGCGGCCATGGGCCTCCTGCCGTTCGCGCTCACCATGCTCACCTCCTACTGCAAGCTGATCGTGGTCATCAGCCTGATGAAGAACGCGCTGGGCGTACAGCAGGCCCCGCCGACCATGGTCATGGCGGGCCTCGCCATGATCCTCTCGATCTTCATCATGGCCCCGGTGGGCTCGGAGATGCTGCGCCTGGGATCGCAGGTGCAGCTGCCCGCCACCAGCGACTTTGAGCCCGCGGCCCTGGTGAGGGTGGTGGACGAGCTGTCGCCCCCGCTCAAGGGCTTCCTTAAGGCCAACTCCGACGAGCGCATCACCGCGGGGTTTGTCAGCGCCGCCCAGCGCATCTGGCCGGCCGACCTGCACGGGATCATCGATCCGGACAGCATGCTGTTCATCATCCCCTCCTTCGTGATCACCGAGCTCACCAAGGCCTTCCAGATTGGCTTCCTGCTCTACCTGCCCTTCATCGCCATCGACCTCATCGTCTCGAACATCCTGCTCGCGATGGGCATGATGATGGTCTCACCCATGGCCATCTCCCTGCCCTTCAAGCTGATGCTGTTCGTCTCGCTCGATGGCTGGTTCAAGCTCAGCCAGGGACTGCTCTACAGTTATGCATACGGGGGCGGCTAGCGCCGCGCCAGGCAACACGGGGAAACAGATGGAAATCAACAAAAGCATTGAGGGCAGCGAGACGCTGTTCAAGGTCAGCGGCAGGCTCGACGCCTCCAACGCCAATGAGTTCACCGAGCAGGTCGCGCCCGCCGAGGGCATGGCCACCGCGCTGATTGACTTCAGCGACCTCGAGTACATCAGCTCCGCCGGGCTGCGCTGCATCCTGAAGATGGCCAAGGACTGCAAGGCCCAGGGCGTAAGCTTTGCGCTCTTCGGGCTCCGTCCCGAGGTCGCCCAGATCTTCACCATCTCCGGGTTCAACCTCATCGTCCGCATCTGCGGTAGCCTTGACGAGGCCCGCGCCGCGTCAGTCCCCAAGGGCTGAAGGAGCCTGCATGAGCATGAGAACGATCAAGCTCCCCGCCAGCGTTGACCAGCTCAAGTTCGTCAACCAGCGCCTCGATGAAATCCTCGCCGGCGAGGATCACCGCCTCATCTACAACGTGCAGCTGCTGGTCGAGGAACTGCTGGTCAACATCTCAAGGTACGCCTACGGCGACCAGGGCGGCACGGCGGAGTTCCGCTGCGGGCGCATGACCTTTGACGGCCAGCCCTGCACCATGCTGACCATCATCGATGGGGGCCGCGAGTTCGACCCCTTCACCGCGATCAGCGCCCCGGACATCAACGCCAGCCTCGAGGATCGGCAGGAGGGCGGACTCGGCATCTACTTCGTGTCCAAGCTGGCCTCCCACTACACCTACGCCCGCATCGACAACCAGAACGTGGTCTCGGTCTACCTGCTCCACGAGCACCAGGACCAGGCAGGGCAGTGATGCGGCATCCCTGTGCCTGCCTGGCCGCCCTCGCCCTCTGCCCAGGGCTGGCGCTTGGCGCGGATCCAGTGGTGACGGTTGAGGTGGGCGAGGCGCAGCCCCTGCGCTATGGGGCAGAGAAGCCCATTGAGAACCGCCTCGACAGCATGGACGTCTACTCCCTGTCCCGCCACGCGCGGCGGCTGTTCCGGGGGCACATGGTGACCTGGCAGATGGTCAGCGCCGCGGGTGGGAGCGCCCAGGCGCTGGCGCCGGGGGGCCTCTCCGCCATCATCGCCCGCGCCGCCAGCGCCTCGGGCCTGCCCGCGGAGCTCATCTCCGCGGTGATCTCCGTGGAGTCTGGCTTCATCGCCACCGCCCTCTCAGGCAAGGGCGCCCAGGGCCTGATGCAGCTGATGCCCGCCACCCAGCGCGAGATGGGGGTCGCGGATCCCTACGATCCCGAGTCCAACATCACCGCCGGCAGCATGTACCTTGCGAGGATGCTCAGCGAGTGCGGCGGGGACCTCACCCTGGCGCTCGCGGCCTACAACGCCGGCCTCGGCAAGGTGCGCCGCCACGGCGGCGTCCCCCCCTACGCCGAGACCGAGGGCTTCGTGAGGAAGGTGCTCTCCCGCATGGGCACCCACTGACCCGAGGTACCGCCGCATGCACTTCCCCCTGAGCACCATCAAGGCCAAAATCGTGGCGCTGTGCCTCATGCTCGGCACCCTGCCCACCATCTTCTACGCCGAGTACAGCTCAAGCCGCCTCACCGAGAGCCTGGTCAGCGCCGAGCGGGACTACCAGCTCCAGGAGATGCAGACCCTGGTCTACAACTTCAACTCCTTCTACTACAGCGACCTCACCCAGGTGCTCAAGGGCATCTCCAAGATCCGCACCGAGCTCGAGGACGCCTACAGCGACCTCGAGCGCATCAACGAGAACCGCCTCGGCGATCCCAGCCGCGGCGACCAGGCGCTCAGGCACTACATCGAGTACGTGCTGCCCGATGACATGTACTGCCTCATCGTGCGCCCGGGGGGGAACCTCGGCGGCCCTGGGGAGGCCCCGGAGTGGATCCTCGGGACCACCCTAATCGATGGGAGCACGCTCCGGGACTCTCCCGCGCAGGACGCCCCCCAGTTCCGCTACGCCCAGGACAGCTCCGGCACCGAGTACCTCGCGCTCGTCCAGCGCTCCGGCGTCGCCCCGGACCAGACCCTGGTGCTGTTCTCAGATCTCACTGACGAGCGCCGCAAGTTCGAGTCCCTCGGCAGCGAGGACAGCTTCGACAACGTCCACCTCTTCATCGAGTCGGTCCGCACCCGCGACAGCGAGAACATCTTCATCTTCGACCAGGAGCAGAACCTGCTCATGTACGAGCAGGAAATGACCCTCGGCGGGCGCATCGACGAGGCCCTGCTCAGCGCCGCGCGCAAGGGCGAGAGCGCCCAGGGCACCATCAACATCGACGGCGAGCCCTACCTGGCCAGCATCCAGTACCTCAAGCAAATCGACGCCTTCATGGCCGTCGCCAACCGCTCCTCCGCGGTAATGCAGCCCATTGACCAGGTCAAGTACCTGATCTACCTCGTCGGCCTGGCAATCACCCTGGTGACCACCCTGCTCTCCGTCATTGTGGTCAGCCGCATCATCTCCCCGCTGCGGAAAATGACCCGCACCGCCACCCAGATTGCCTCGGCCCACCTCAACTCGGTAGGCGAGATTGACTCGCTGGCCGAGGCCCTGCAGCCCGAGCGCAACGATGAGATCGGCAGCCTGTCCGCCGCCTTCCGGCGGCTCTTCATCTCCCTTAGGGAGAGCCTCGACCAGATCATCGAGCAGGCCTCCGGGCGCAAGCGCGTCGAGGGCGAGCTGGACGCCGCCAGGAAAATCCAGCTGGGCATGCTCACCACCAGCTTTGATCTCGGGGAGGGGCACGGCAGCGACGTGTATGCGCTGATCCAGCCGGCAAAGGAGGTGGGAGGCGACCTCTATGACGTGATCATGGTCGGCAAGCACCGCCTCGCGCTGGTCATCGGCGACGTGTCGGACAAGGGGGTCCCCGCCGCGCTGTTCATGACCATGACCCTGACCCTCATCCGCGAGGGCCTGGCCCTGGGGCTGCCCCCGGACCGGCTCATGGACGAGGCCAACAAGCGGCTCTGCTCCCACAACCCCAACATGATGTTCGTGACCCTGTGCTTTGTCATCCTGGACTGGCGCAACCGCTCCCTCACCTACGTCAACGCCGGCCACTGCCAGCCCCTAATCGTCTCCCGGGACGGCCGCGCCCGGCGCCTCGAGGGCCTCAGCGGCCCAGTGGCGGGGGCCGCCGAGGAGGTCAGCTACAAGTGCTTCAATGACACCCTGGGCGAGGATGAGGGGATGCTGCTCTACACCGATGGGGTCACGGAGGCACAGGATCAGGGCGGGCGCCTGTTCGGCGAGGAATGCCTGGAGGAATTCGCCAAGGCCGGGATCCAGCGCGGCGACAGTGCCAAGTCACTCTGCGAGGGCCTGCTCAGGCGCCTTGCCGAGCACAGCGGCGGCGCGGCGCAGTCCGATGACATCACCATGCTGGCGCTGCTGCCCCGCCCCAGCGGCGTCCCCCAGGGCCGCCCCTCCGCCTAGGATCCCCTGCCCAGGCAAGTTTTTGTGATTTAGATCATAAAAATAACCTCTAAAATAAATTTTTATAATTCTTAAAAATTCCGTGTTGATACGGAAAATCATCTTACCTATACTCAAATTATGACCCTGGGAAAGCAGGCGTGGAATCCCATGGAACCGGGCTTTGCGGCGCTTTTTGGGGCAGGTCCCTCCCCCACCCCCCAGGGTGTGGGATTGGGTAAGGCAAGCCAATGAGGAACTAGCCATGACTGACCGGATTAACAACAACCCGCAGGGCGGCGTCAGCGGAATCAGCGGGGTTGGCGACATCCCCAACAACAACATGTCCGTGCAATTGATCCTCGCCCAGGTCGAGATGATGCTGGCCAAGGACAACAAGGCCAAGGCCCTGAGGCTCATTGACGGGATCAAGAGCCAGCAGGCCGAGGCCAAGAAGATGGCCGACACCATCAACCAGCTCCGCCAGCTCCAGCAGGACATCAAGGACAAGAAGGTTTCCGAAATCCCCACCGACCCCAAGCAGCTTGCCGATCTCGCCGCAAGGGCAGTCAGGACCCCGGAGGATGCCGCCGCCATCAAGGACGCCGAGAAATGCATCCTCATCTACTCCGTGTGCTTTGGCCTCGGGGACCTTCCCACCACCCTCGAGGGCATCGCGGAGTACCGCAAGACGCACGGGAACAATGACCCCGCCATCAACTTGCGCGAGTGGTGCCTGAAGAACGGCGTCCCGGTGGAGAACCCCGCCACCCGGGCCAGTTCCCAGAAGGTCAAGGATCTCATCGAGGCCAAGACTGCGGATCCCGCGCTGATCAGGGCCGCCAAGGCCTACCTGGCCTGCTCCGAGTACGGCCTGTCCCTCAAGGGCAAGCCCAGCGCCGATGACATCAACCTGCTCATCGAGAGCATGAAGACCAAGCAGGAGCAGTGCGGCACCGACATCCAGCAGACGATGGTCTTCGTCCAGGACTACATCGGCCAGTACAACGCCTACTCCCAGGGCGCCTCCTCAGCCGTCAGCCAGGGCAACCAGACCCTCGCGCAGCTCGCCCGCGGCCAGTAGCGGGAAAGTCCCTGGGGGACTGCCGCAGGGGATCAGCCCCCAGCGCGGCACTGGCCCCAGGGCGCGGATGGGGGACTGCCGCACTGCATTGGTGCAGCCCCGGGGGGCGCAGCCTGGGGATTTGCCCCAGCCAAGATCCCGCGCGGTGACTGTGTCATCACCATGCTGGCGCCGCTGCCCTGCGCCAGCACCTGGCCCCCGTCCCGCCCCTTTGCCGAGGATCCCAAACCCCTGCAAACTTTTGTGATTTAGATCACAAAAATCGTGTCTAATAAAATTTTTAAAAATCTTAAAAATTCTGTGTTGATACGGAAAATCATCTTGCCTATACTCAAAGCATGACCTCAGGAAAGCACGCAGGAAACCCAAGGAATCAGCGGGTTGCGGCGCCTTTCGGGGCAACTCCCTCCCCCACCTGACGGGGCCAGGGACTGGATACACCAAGTCGATGAGGAATTAGCCATGACTGACCGGATTAACAACAACCTGCAGGGCGTCAATGGAATCAACGGGGCTGCCGATATCCCCAACAAGAACCTGTCCGTGCAGCTGCTCCTTGCCCAGGTCGAGATGATGCTCGCCAAGGACAACAAGGCCAAGGCCCTCAAGCTCATTGACGGGATCAAGAGCCAGCAGTCCGAGTCCAAGAAGATGGCCGATACCATCAACCGGCTGCGCCAGCTCCAGCAGGACATCAAGGACAAGAAGGTTTCCGAGATCCCCACCGATCCCGCGAAGCTTGCGGAGCTGGCAGCCAAGAAAGCCAAGTCCCCGGCCGAGGAGAGCGCGCTCGGCAATGCCGAGGTCTGCATCAAGGAGTACCATGATGGATTCAACTCCGGAAACCTGCCCACCACCCTCGAGGGCATCGCGGAGTACCGCAAGCAGCATGGGGACAGCTATGCCGCCACCCTCAACATGCGCGAGTGGTGCCTGAAGAACGGCGTCGCGGTTGAGAACCCGACCACCAAGGAGTCCGCGCAGCGGGTCAAGGATCTCATCAACTCCAAGTTTGGCGATCCCGTGCAGGTCAACGCCGCCAAGGCCTACCTGGCCTGCTCCGAGTATGGCCTTTCCCTCAAGGGCAAGCCCAGCGCCGACGACATCAACCTGCTCATCGAGAGCATGAAGACCAAGCAGGAGCAGTGCGGCACCGACATCCAGCAGACCATGGTCTTCGTCCAGGACTACATCGGCCAGTACAACGCCTACTCCCAGGGCGCCTCCTCGGCCGTCAGCCAGGGCAACCAGACCCTCTCGCAGCTCGCCCGCGGCCAGTAGCGGCACAGCCCATGGCGGGGGGCGGCACGCCCCCCACTGAGAACCATCACCCAAGGAGAAACAAAATGACTGACATCAACAGCGTTGGTTCCACCCAGGGCCCCAGCGCCACCTCCCTCAACAACGGCAACATGTCCATCCAGCTGCTCCTCGCCCAGGTCGAGATGATGCTGGCCAAGGACAACAAGGCCAAGGCCATGAAGCTCATCGACGGGATCAAGAACCAGCAGTCCGAGTCCAAGAAGATGGCCGAGACCATCAACCAGCTCCGCCAGCTCCAGCAGGACGTCAAGGACAAGAAGGTTTCCGACCTCCCCACCAGCCCGGCAAAGATCGACGAGGAGCTCCCCAAGGCCTCAGGCGCGAAGCTCAATGCCCTCAAGGCCTACAAGTCCTGTGCCGAGTACGGCCTGTCCCTCAAGGAAAAGCCCAGCGCCGATGACATCAACCTGCTCATCGAGAGCATGAAGACCAAGCAGGAGCAGTGCGGCACCGACATCCAGCAGCAGATGGTCTTCGTCCAGGACTACATCGGCCAGTACAACGCCTACTCCCAGGGCGCCTCCTCGGCCGTCAGCCAGGGCAACCAGACCCTCTCGCAGCTCGCCCGCGGCCAGTAAGACGCAGGGGCCTTACCCTACAGCGCCTGGTGGCACAGAATGCCCCCGGGTGCTGTACAATGGTCTGGTCCCGTTTTTTCTCAGGAGTGATCCATGGCATTGAAAGAAGGCTATGTAGACGAGAGCATCAAGGAAGTTGAGGAGCTGGAGGCACTGATTGCCAGCACCGAGGCGGATCTTGAGCGCATTGAGTCCCAGCTTCCCGAGGGCATTGAGGCCGCAATCGAGGAATCCAGCCCCGAGCTTGACGCCCTGGCCGAGCACGCCAAGCGCGATGCCGTGGCCGAGGGCCAGCGACTTGTTGACGAGTACAAGCGCAAGCACGGCATCGTCGACCCCGCCCCCCGCGCCTCTTCCTCCCGCGCCCGCCGCGGCCGGCTGATGATCTAGCGGTTCCCGGCAGCCTGCCATGAACCCCGCGGTAGTCGAGCTCATCAGCGAGAGCATGTACCTGGTGCTGCTGCTCTCCATGCCACCCATCCTGGTCGCCTCGGTGGTGGGCATCGCCTTCAGCCTGTTCCAGGCCATCACCCAGCTGCAGGAGCAGACCCTCTCCTTTGCCATCAAGCTCATCGCGGTGAGCGCCACGCTGTTCCTCTGCGCGGCCTGGCTGTGCGGCAGCATCCTGGACTTCGCCCAGGAAATCTTTGCCCGCTTCTACATGCTGCAATAGGCACTGCCAACCATGGGCGAACTTGGCCAGGCAGTGATCGACGCCTACTCAGACCATATCCTCGCCTTCCTGCTGGGGGCGGTGCGCCTCTCCGCCATCATGGGCTTCGCACCCTTCTTCGGCGCCCAGGTCATCGGCCCGCTGCGCTTCACCCTGATCGCGGTGATGTACATGCCACTGCACCCCATGATCCACGCGCAGCTTGTGGCGATCGGCGGCACCGCCGCCCTGGGGATCATGGACATCGTGCTGCTCGCGGCCAAGGAGGCCGCCATCGGCGGCATCATCGGGCTGCTGGCGGGCATGGCGTTCTGGGCGGCAACCGCCGCGGGCACCATCACCGACAACCAGCGCGGCGCCTCGCAGGCCCAGGGCTCGGACATCCTCACCGGGGGCGAGACCACCCCCTTTGGATCGGTGCTGTTCCTCTCCATGGTGACCCTCTTCTACACCACGGGCGGGATCATGGCCTTCCTCGCCATCGTCTACGAGGGCTACGCGCTCTGGCCGGTGACCGAGTACCTGCCCGCCCTCGCCTCGGCGAACCTCGGCCTCATCATGGGCGAGAACGTCAACCACCTCATGGAGATGGCGCTTTTGCTCTGCGCCCCCTTCATGCTGGTGGCACTGATGACCGATGTCTCGCTGGGCATCATCAACCGCTTCACCCCCCAGCTCAACGTCTACGTGCTCTCCATGCCCATCAAGAGCGGCCTGTGCGCCATGCTCATCGTCTTCTACCTCTCCCCCTACCTGCAGGTCGCCCGCGACTTCGCCCAGGGATCCCTGGACACCATCCGCCAGGTGCTCACCATATTCGCCCCCTAGGGGCCGGCAATAAATCCCGCGGGGCAGGTCCGGAAAAACCATTTACCCACTCATGTGGGCGGCACAAAACTAATGGCGCCGCGCGGGGGCTAAATACCGCCGGTCCCTGGCTGCCCTTGCGGGCAGGGCAATGGCAAAGGGGCGCCGATATACTCAAAACCCGCATCCAGCAAGCCCTGGCAATATCCCCAGGGGAGCGCAACTTTTTTTTGAGCCCGGCCACAAAATTCACGGCACGGCAAAATATTTGTGCTATCTTAAGGATGCCCTGGGCAGAGGCAGTCGCTTTTTGCCCTGAGCCGATAAAAACAGATATAAAGACGTCTTCCTAGATCTGGTGTTCAGGCCGTTCTCGTGACGGAAGTCTAAATTTCTACAGATGTCTATCCTTGAACCTTGGGTTCATGGAGTCAACAGCGGCGCTTTACCCAGGGTCCCACCCAGAGCTTTCCCTTTGCCCACATCCCCGATCCCTGACATACAATTTGCGGGAAAACAAACAGTTTCATCCCCCCAGCCCATGATGGTATAATCCCCAGTCGTTGCCAAGGAACCGGCCGTCTCGCCAAGGCAGGCACTGGCGACAGCTTGCGCCCGCCGAGCTGCAAGAGCCGGATCTATCAACCAGAAGTGGGTAACCCCCGCCTCGTGGGTCATCAGGTCAGCACATGAGTTCAACCATCGTCAAGACTCCCAGCGACACAACCATCACCTGGTTTGTCAGTCAGTGCCACATCCACAAGTACTCGCCCAAGAGCACGATTATCCATGCGGGCGAGAAGGCCGAGACCCTCTACTACCTGGTCAAGGGCTCGGTGGTGGTCCTGATCAAGGACGCGGACGGGCACGAGATCATCCTCACCTACCTCAACCAGGGCGACTTCATCGGCGAGGTCGGGCTCTTCGACAACTCCGAGACCCCCATCCGCTCAGCCTGGGTGAAGGCCAAGGGCAACTGCGAGGTGGCCGAGGTCTCTTACACCAAGTTCAAGCAGCTCATCCAGGTCAACCCCGAGATCCTGATGCGCCTTGCCGGCCAGCTGTCAAACCGCCTGGCCGCCACCTCAGCCAAGGTCGGCAACCTGGCCTTCCTCGATGTCACCGGGCGCATCGCCAAGACCCTCATGGACCTGGCCCACCGCCCTGACGCCATGACCCACCCCGATGGCATGCAAATCAAGATCACCCGCCAGGAAATCGGCCAGATCGTCGGCTGCTCCCGCGAGACCGTGGGGCGCATCCTCAAGATGATGGAGGAGGAGCACCTCATCACGGCCCACGGCAAGACCATCGTGGTGTTCGGGGCACGCTAGGCGGCACATTCACAAGCACAAGGAAGCTAACATGGCATCACTCAATGAAAGGGGCATTCACTCATTTGACCGCGACCAGCTGCTCGCCTGCAGCCGTGGCGAGCTCTTCGGCCCGGGCAACAGCCAGCTGCCCGCCCCCAACATGCTGATGTTTGACCGCATCACCGAGATTAACGATCACGAGGGCAAGTTCGGCCTCGGGCTGATCCGCGCCGAGCTTGATGTCACCCCCGACCTGTGGTTCTTTGCCTGCCACTTCCCGGGCGATCCCGTGATGCCTGGATGCCTGGGCCTCGATGCCATGTGGCAGCTGGTCGGGTTCTTCCTTGGCTGGCGCGGCGGCCCGGGCAAGGGGCGTGCGCTGGGCGTGGGCAAGGTCAAGTTCAAGGGTGAGGTGCTCGACAGCTCGCGCCTCGTCACCTACGAGATCCACATCAAGCGCATCATCGAGCGCGGCAAGCTGATCATGGGCGTGGCCGATGGCCTGGTCTACGTGGACGGCAACCACATCTACTCCGCGGAAGACCTGCAGGTGGGCCTGGTGCCCCCGGCCGCCAGCTAGGGCCAGCCGCATCCACAGGGCCCCCAGGCGGGGCCTTTTTTCTGCCCACCTAAAATGGAGCGAGCATGAGGGAATTCACCGCCGCCAGCCTATTTTGCGGGGCCGGGGGGCTTGACATCGGGTTTGAGCGGGCCGGTTTCCGCACGATCTGGGCCAATGACTTTGACCCCGACGCCTGCAGCACCCACCGTTCCTGGAGCTCGGCCACCGTGGCCTGCGGGGACATCGGGCTGGTGGATCTCTCCGACATCCCGGACACCGACATCATCCTCGGCGGCTTCCCCTGCCAGGGATTCTCGCTCTCAGGGCCGCGCAAGGTCGATGACAGCCGCAACACCCTCTACAAGCACTACGTGCGCATCGTGCGCAGCAAGCGCCCGCTCGCCTTCGTGGGCGAGAACGTCAAGGGGCTGCTGAGCATGGCCGACGGCAAGATCTTCGAGGCGATCGTCGAGCAGTTCTCAGAATGCGGGTACCGGATCTTCCACCGCCTGCTCAACGCCAGCGGCTACGGGGTACCCGAGGATCGCGAGCGGGTCATCATCGTGGGCCTGCGCAAGGATCTCAAGATCCGCACCTTTGACTTCCCTGCCCCCTCCTTAACCCGCATCACCCTGCGCGAGGCGCTTAAGGACATCCCCGATCCCAGCCCTGACGAGGTCTGCCAGGCCCCCTACTCCAGCCGCTACATGAGCCGCAACCGCAAGCGCGGGTGGGATCAGGTCTCCTTCACCATCCCCGCCATGGCCAAGCAGGTGGCGCTGTGGCCGGGATCACCGGACATGGTTAAGCTCGACCGCGACCTGTGGCGCTTTGGCGAGGGCCACACACGGCGCCTGAGCTGGCGGGAGGCGGCGGCCATCCAGACCTTCCCCCGGGACCTGGTTTTCTCAGGCGATCTCACCAGCATCTACAAGCAAATTGGCAATGCCGTGCCCTGCAACCTCGCCGAGGCCATCGCCAGGCAACTGAACCGCACCCTTTGCGCTGCCCTTCCCTAGTCGCCACTGCCTGGGCAGGGCAGGCATACACCCCTGCCCAGGGTTGATCCACAGGATTCGCACCTCACCGTACCGAACCGCGGTCACGTCGGTCACGTGCCGGTCACGTGGGCAATGACACTGAAAAGTGCCCCGCAACCCGCACCATCAAGGCGCTCTCTGGCATTCCCCAGGATCGCTCCCCAGGGCTCGCACCTCACCGTACCGAACCGCGGTCACGTCGGTCACGTGCCGGTCACGTGGGCAATGACACTGAAAAGTGCCTCGCAACCCGCCCCATGGCTTGCGCCAGGATCGAT
>JAILEI010000094.1 GCA_024688225.1 Succinivibrionaceae bacterium | reverse complement strand
GAGCATCATCACCGTGGTGGCGGTGTTGCTCATGAACATCGAGAACAGCGCGGTCACCGACATCATGCCCAGCATCACGTACTTGGGCTGGGTGCCGAAGGGCTTGAGCAGGATGCGCGCGAGGTTGAGGTCGAGCTTGTAGTTCGAGGCCCCGATGGCGAGCGAGAAGCCGCCGAGGAAGAGGATCAGCACCGGCGCGGCGAAGCTGTGCAGCACGCTCTTGTACTTGAGCACGTGCTCCTTGTCGGTCTCCATGATGTAGTCGTGGATCCCGCCAAAGGCGCTGTCGGAGAGCAGGAAGGCCAGGCAGGCGATGATCAGCACCGAGGTGGCGTAGGCGGGAATCGGCTCGGTGATCCAGCACAGCGCCGCGCCCACGAAAATTACCAGCAATATGCGCTGGGTGCTGGTGAACTCGAGGCTGGGCAGGAGCAGCGGCACGAACCAGGCGAGCGTGCACACCAGCGCCACCACCGCCAGGGTGAGGGCCTTTTTCCTGACTTGCTGCCGCTGCGCCCGCGTGCCCTCGTTGCTGACGCTCAGCTCTGATACTGCCATTTGTCTCCCCCCACAGGCGGGTCGCCCCAAAAAGTCGGGCGCAACCGCTGACGAACAAAAGATCAAGCGCACATTATAAGTTCAGCCCTCACGCAACGCAACCGTTTTCGGAATTTCCGATCCAGCCCCTCCCTGCCCTTTCCCTTTGTTTTTGTTGTATGATTGATGTACCTTTGGGTCTTGACCTGGTTTTGGGTGCTGTCAGCAATGTCATTCCTGAAAAACATGTCCGTCCGGCTCAAGCTGCTGCTGGGCTTCTCGGTGGTAATCCTCTTCACCGCGATCATCTCGGTCGTCGCCATCTCCATCATGCTCTCCCAGGTGAGCACCAGTGAGTACGTGCATGAGGTGCTCAAGGTCCGCCACGCGCGCACCTCCTCGGTCCAGGCCACCCTCCTTGGCTGCGATGAGATCATGATCGACAGCCTCGCCCCGGGCGCCACCTTCGGCGAGGAGCAGGCCAAGTCGCTGCGCGAGAAGCTCAGCTCGCTCGAGCAGTCGGTGAACGGCCTGCGCGGCGCCAGCCTGCCGGAGAAGACCGCCATCATCAAGCAGCATGGCGCCGAGTACCTCCGCAAGGCCCGCGAGGGCTTCCTCCCCGCGCGGGAGGCGGGGCGGATTGAAGACGCGCGCCACGCCTACGCCGGGATGGTCGCGAATCTCACCCAGATCAACGACAGCCTCTCGGCGATCGTCGCCTACCAGATCGACGACGCCACCTCGCGGGTGCAGAAGGGCTCGAGCATGGTCCCGGTCTACGTGACCTCCGGGATCTGCGCCATCGCCGTCATCTCCGCCCTGGCGATCGCCTTCCTGCTCGCGGGGAACATCGGCAGCAACCTCAACCGCGCGGTGCGCGCCACCACCCACATCACCCGCGGCAACCTCACCTGCCCCACCGAGATCACCTCGCGCGACGAGTTCGGGCGCCTGCTCACCCAGATTGAGGAGATGCGCACCACCCTCAACTCCCTGGTGGGCACCATCAAGCAGTCGGTCTCCGACGTGGTCGGCAACTTCGGGCAGATCCATGACGTCACCTCCGACATCAACGACTCCACCCACGACACCGAGAACAAGTCCATCACCGTGGCGGCCGCCGCCGACGAGATGGTCTCCACCACCCAGGACATCGCCAAGAACTGCCAGGACGCCGCCAAGGCCGCCGAGCAGACCAACCTCAACACCAAGTCCGGCGTGGAGCGGGTGCAGGAGGCCACCGACCGCATCCGCGAGATGGCCGGCCAGTGCCGCACCGTGGCCGGGCAGGTCAACAACCTCAACGACCAGGCCGAGCGGATTGGCGCCATCGTCAACACCATCAACGACATCGCCGAGCAGACCAACCTGCTGGCGCTCAACGCCTCCATCGAGGCCGCGCGGGCCGGCGAGGCCGGGCGCGGCTTCGCGGTGGTCGCCGACGAGGTGCGCTCGCTTGCCAACAAGTGCTCGAGCTCGACCAAGGAGATCAGCGCCATGGTGAGCACCGTGCAGCAGGGCGCCAAGGGCGCCAAGGACTCGATGACCGAGACCCTCGGCAAGATGGAGAGCGTGGCCCAGGCCGCCTCCTCCATCCAGGACCTGCTCAACGAGATCCTCAACGAGGTCTCCACCGTGGACAGCCAGATCACCCAGATCGCCTCCGCGGCCGAGGAGCAGACCACCGCCACCGCCGAGATCTCGACCAACATGCAGAGCATCACCCAGGAGGCGCAGCGCCTCTCCGGGCAGGTCGCCCAGGCCGAGGACCTGGTCTCCGGCTCCCTCGACAACCTCAACGGCCTGCACCGCGCCGTCTCCAAGTTTGTGGTCTAGCGACATGATCCGCCCCGCCCCCCTGCTTCTCGCCGCCTGCGCCGCGCTGCTGCCCCTGCAGGCCATGGCGCGCGCCGAGTACACCTACGATCCCAGGACCGGCACCCTCACCACCCCGGCCGGGGAGATCAAAAGCCTCGGCAACGGGACCTACGAAACCCCGCTGGGCAAGGTGGAGAGGGGCGAGGATGGCTCGCTCAGGACCCCGCTCGGGGAGATCAAGCGCCGCGGCGACGGCGCCTACGACACCCCGCTCGGCAAGGTGGAGCGCCGCGAGGATGGCACCATCTCCACCCCCTTTGGCGACTTTGGCCGCAATGAGGCCGATGGGAGCATCCGCACCCCGCTCGGTGACATCCGCAGCGACGGCCAGGGCGGCTACACCACCCCGCTCGGCGACATCAAGCGCCTGGGCAAGGACAGCTACGAGACCCCCTTTGGGCGCGTCGAGCGCCGCGAGGACGGCACCATCTCCACCCCCTGGGGCGAGATCCAGCGCGACAGCGAGGGCCGCCTCCACACCCCCTTCGGCACCTTCACCCCCAATGGTGAGGGCCCCAGCGCCAAGTAAGCCAGGAAGGCACCATGCACAAGTCAACCCGCCGCCTCCAGGGGCATGCCAACGGCATCCGCCACCGCCGCCGCCGCAACTTCACCCGCAGCGTGCGCCGCCTGCAGGCCCACCGCCGGGTGGTTTTCTTCCTCGAGGAGCACGAGGGATTCAAAAGCGGCACGGATCTTGATTAGTTCCCTCCCAAGGACAGGAGGCGGCAATTTCCTGCCGCCCCGTGATCAAAGGAGAGAACCCCATGTACGGCCGCAACCTCAATGCCTACCGCAAGACCTCGCTCAACGCCGAGGTGGCGGTGGCCGACCCCTACACCATCACCAAGATGCTCTACCAGGGGATTTTCGAGCGCCTCGCGCAGGCCAAGGGCGCCATTGAGCGCGGCGACCTCGCCCTCAAGTCCAAAAAGCTCTCGGGCGCCAGCGCGATCATCGAGAACCTGCGCAGCACCCTCGACTTCACCAAGGCCAAGGGGATTGCCGAGGGGCTCTACCAGATCTACACCTTCATGCTCGACTGCATCGCCGACGCCGCGGTGGAGCTGAGCACCAAGCCCATTGACAGCGCGATGCGCGCCTTCCTGCCCATCAAGCGCGCCTGGGACTCCATCCCGGCAGCCGACCAGCGCGCGGCCGAGGAGATGCGCCGCGCCGAGATGCCCGCCGACTACAGCAACAATTCCTCCCTCGCCCACGGCTCCATCTAGCGATTGCCCAAGGGAAAAGGCGCGGGGCGCCCCCCAGGGGGCGCCCCGCGCCTGTGCATCCCGCCTAATGCCTAGGGGGCAACCTTGATGGCGTCGAAGACCTGGTCGCACTTGACCAGGGTCTCAAAGCTGGGCTCAAGGCCGGTGCGCATCGCCACCTCGAGGTTCAGCGCCAGCCGCACCGGCACCTTGAAGTGCCGCTCAATCTTGGCGGGGGTGCGCCCGCTGACAATCTCCTGCAGCACCCGCGCCTCGAAGGCGCCGAGCTCGCTGAGGTCGGCGTTGGCGAGGGAGAGCAGCGCCCCGTGCTCCACCTCAATGGGCCCGAGCTGCGAGAAGGTCGGCACGTGCCTGGCGTAGAGGGGGGCGAGCACGATCTGCAGCTCGCGCAGGCTCTCGCCGTAGGTGGCGTCAAGGTACACCGCGTCCGAGGAGGCCAGCAGCTCGGTGACGCAGGACTTGTAGCTTGCCTTGCGCTCGGCGGGGGTGGCGCCCGTGACCTCGCAGCGGGTGACATTGAAGGACAGCTCGCCTGAGAGCGGGGCGAGGAAGTCGAGGGAGCGCTCCGGTCCCGCGGTCAGCACCCCGAGGCTCCGAAAGCCGAAGATGGAGTGGAACTCGCGCACCTCCGCCTCGCGGCGGCCCGCCGCCACCTGCACGTGCACCAGCGGCAGGTCGCGCCCGAGGCCCCGCTCATCCTCCAGCTGCACGCCCCCCACCACCATCACCGGCACGTCGATCGAGGGCAGGCTGAGATCCTGCGCGGCCGCCTCGCCAAAGGCGATGACCAGGTCGATCTCCCCGGGCTTGGCGAGCCGCTCGGCGAGGGCGGTGGCATTGGCCGCGCGGGTGGCCTCGTCCCAGCCGCCGTTGTAGAGCCCCTGCGGGGCAAAGCGCACGCAGTCCCCCGCGGTCAGGTCCACCAGCTGCTCCCAGTTGTTGCCGCGGTCAAAGCGGAAGCCCTCGGGGAGGTTGATGCGCGAGCTGATGACCCGCTCCCCGGAGAGCGCCGCCACCAGGTGGCGGAAGGTGTCCTGGTAGTCGTTGAGCGATCCGGCCTCCACCACCGCCACCTTCCACTGCCGCTGCGAGGGGCAGGTGGCGAAGGGGGTGGACGGCGCGGCCGCGGGCGCGGCCGGGGCGGCCGGGGCGGCGTCATCCGCGGGCCCGGGATCGGCGGCCAGCGCCGCGGGGGCGGCCAGGGCGGCGGCCAGCAGCAATGCGAGCGGGTGCTTCATGTTCATCTTGCAAAGGCTCCTCTGTGCAATGCCGCAAATTATACAATGCCCCGCCCCACATGCGCCCCTCACCAAATGCCGCGCACTGTGAGATAATGTGCGGTGGTTTTTTAGCTGTTGCGCCATGAGGTGGGCAATTGAAACTCAAAGCCAAGACCATGCTCACTGCGGCGCTGTGCATCATTGCCGCGGCCGCAGGCGGGTCGCTGTACACGCTGCTGGTGGACCGCTCCCATGCAATCGAGCGGGCGATTGAGGCCCAGGAGCGCGCCGCCAACACCTTCATGCTGGGGCTCAGCCGCGCCTGGCTGTCGCGCAGCGTGCACCTCGCGCACGAGGTCTCCGCGGTGCGCGACGCCCTCAAGGAAAAGGGCGTGATGCTCCAGAACTTCGTGGACAAGGCCATCGAGCAGCGCCTCGACCTGCGCTACCTCATCTATGTCCAGTCGCTGGTGCTCTCCCAGGCGGGGGTCGACCTCGTCACCATGCTCGGCGACGAGCAGCTCACCCAGTCCTACCACCGCAACCTCGGGCGCAGCGCCACCTCCGACGGGCTCAGCCTCGACGACATCCTGCGCGGCAGGCTCGACGGCAAGGCCTTCCACCTGCTCACCTCCCCCGACGGCCACCAGTACCTGGTCTACGCCTTCCCCTCGGCCCGCAACCCCAGCCTCAGGATGGCAATTGTCGACAACGTGGACGGGATGGACGACCTGCCCCGCCAGACCCTCGACCAGCTGGTGGACAGCCTGCGCGATGACTTTCGGATCCTCGGCAGCCAGGCGGCCAGCATTGAGGACAGCCATGGCAAGATCCTCATGGAGTCCGGCGAGCCCGGCACCGCCATCACCCTCTCCGACTCGGACCAGGCCCTGATCCGCTCCCGCGACGGGATGCAGCTCATCACCGACAGCCGCGGCAGCCACCTGGTGCACGCCGCCTACTTCGCCCCCGCGGGCTGGACGGTGACCTTCTCCACCCCGCGCGGCGCCCTCGAGGGCAGCACCAGCCGCAACAGCGCGGTCGCCGCGGGCGCGGGCGCGGATCAGGGCCTGGTCCGAGTCGGAGAGGGTGATGGCGGTGCCG
>JAILEI010000093.1 GCA_024688225.1 Succinivibrionaceae bacterium | reverse complement strand
CCCCGAGGCTGAGCGAGAGTCCCTTGACTGACTCCGGGGTGAGGGTCACGCCCACATCGATGATGCCCGAGGTGCCCGCGAGCGAGGGCGCCTTAAGGTCGATGCCGCCCAGCTGCGACTCGGCCCTGCCCCTCCAGGTCCTCTCCACGGCAAGGCCCGCGGTGAGCGCCGCGGTGCCGCTGAGCCTCCACCTGGCGTCCACCCCCGCGCGCAGGGTGTGCGCGGTGACTGGGTCAAGGTGCAGGCGGCTGGTGAGCCCCCTGAGCGAGACGGTGTCGCTTCCGAGGTGGGTGAGGGTGTAGCGGGCGTAGGGGGTGAGCGCGAGGGCGTCATTCACCCCGAGCCTGTAGCCCCCGCCGAGGGAGAGGCCATAGTAGGTGGCCCTCGAGTCGTACCTGGTCTCAAGGCCGGTGCGCAGGTAGGAGCCCTTGAACTCGGCCCGGGCGCGGCCCACCCTGGCCGAGGCGTCGAGGAAGGCGCCGCCTTGGAAGGAGTACCTCGCCCCCAGGCCCGCGCCGTAGAGGGTGTTGTCCGCGGAGGCGGAGGCATTGCCCACGTGGGGCTTGGAGGTGCCGGTGCCGAGGTCGAGGAAGGCCGCCACGGTGAGGGAGCCGCCGCCGTTGACCTGCAGCATTCTCGCCGCGCCCACGGTGGCGCTGAGGGAGGTGACGCTCACGTGCGAGCCCACCTCGTAGCGCAGCCTCCCGCCGCCCAGGGCGCCGAAGGCCGCCACGCCCGCGGTTGCCCCCGCCGACTCGGCCGCCGCGTCAAGGCCGTCGGCTGAGGAGAAGGAGTTGAGGGTGCCCGCCATCGCCGCGCCCGCGAGCGCCGCGGCGCTGAGGGTCTCGGCCTCGGGGTTGAGGGTGGTGGCGGAGATTAGCGACGCCGAGGTGAGGTCGGCGTAGAGCAGCGTGCCGTCATCGCTTTGCCTGACGCTGGCGTTGGCGTAGATGGTGGAGGTGAAGGTGCCAGTGCGCATCACCTCGGTGGTGGTGTCCCCCGGCAGGGTGACCCCGGAGGCGCTGTAGAGGAGGGCGTAGTTCTGGCCGGCGAGGCCCTCGTCCTCGGCGGTGAGGGTGAGGGACCTTGAGGAGAGGTCCACCGCCCCGGCGGAGGAGAGCACCGCCTTGCTGGCGCCCGTTGCCGGGTCGGTGGCCGTGCCCATGGCGTTGAGCTGGCTGATGTTGAGGGTGAGGCCTGAGTAGCCGCGGAGGGCCTTGACGGAGACAATGCCCGAGGCGTGGATGGTGTTTCCTGTGTCGGCCGCGTAGAAGGTGTCGGAGGTGGTGTGCTTGGTGGCGCCGCCGTAGACAGTGATCGCGGAGAGGTCGAGGGCATCGTACTGCGCCGCGCCGCCCTCGTCGTAACCCAGCCAGACGCTGTTGCCGGTGGCGGTGAGGGAGGCGCCCTCGCTCCGGGGGACCTCGGGCATCCTCGACCTGGGGGTGAGACGCACCCCGGAGGGGAGCGGCTGGGACCTGGGGCTGGGGGTGAGCGGGCGCGTGGGCGACGCGCACGGTGTCACCGGCTCGCTCAAGGCTACGTACGTTTTCTAGGCATCGGGACTGACTGGCTGCCAAAACCAGGCAGCCTTTGTTTTTCCCTGGCTTACCCCATCCCTCACAACCTGGGATAGAACCAAAAAAATCCCGGCCCTCAGGGCCGGGATTGCCTTTTCCTGGGCCCGAGGCGGCTAGAAGTCGGGGACTGCCTGGTCGGAGCCGAGCTCGCGGGTGCGCTCCGCGCTGTCCATCTCCTCGAAGGTGTCGGTGTACTGGGCCTGCACCAGCTCGTCATCGGACTCCACGATGTTGGAGATCCCCGCCATGGCGCGCGTCGTCTCGTCCATCGCCCCGAGCACGAAGCTCAGGGACAGCGCGGTGTGGTACTGGGTGCTCTCCACGTTGGAGCGCTTGTACTCCTCTGTAAGGCGCGGATCATGGGGATCCTTGGTGCCGAGCTCCTCCATCCGGTCCAGCAGATCCTTGGTGGAGAGGGAGGAGGTGCTGGAGAGCCCATCGGAGTACTCGATGAGGGCGTTCTCAGCCTGGGCGAGCGCCTTGAAGTCGAGGGCCTTGAACTCCTCCCTGGGCATGCTCAGCGTGTAGTCGTGCATCAGATCCTTGACGCAGTCCATGATCTTGTCGCGGTAGGGGGCGAGGGCGCGGTTGCCCGGCTGCCCGATGTGGTCGCCGATGCGCACCATCACCGAGTGGTACAGCTGCCTCCCCACCCCCAGGAGCTGGCGCCTGTTGCCAGTGTCAACCGCCTTGCGCAGCTGGTCGAGGCAGTTCTTGAAGTCGTTGCGCAGCGTCTCGTCGCTGACCACCTGGATGTAGCGGGCCACCGCCTTGGGCTGGTTGTCCGTGTAGCCGATGATCTTGGCGAGGCGCTCCTTGCCCATCCCGGGGAATGCCTCCTTGAGCTGCCCGAGGCTCTCCCTGAGATCCTCGCGGATCCCTGAGGGCTCACCCGCGGCCCGCTGAAGGCCATCGGTGTTGGCCGGGTGCAGCGGGCCGCCGGCCTTGAAAATGGCGCCGAACTCGCGGCCGTCCATCTCCCCGTCCTTGAGTCTCTGGAGGGTGGAGCCGATGCGCGCGGCGATGCTCTCGGGGCTGAACCCGGCCTCGAGGGTGCGCTGGGCGAATTCGCTGATCCGCTTGTTGAACGCCCCGAGGAGCGCCTCCATGTCCCGGCGCATGATGTCCTTATGCGCATCGCTGAGCGAGGGCTGGGCGAGCAAGTGCCTGAGGTGATCGGCCTTGACCATGGAGGTGGCCTCCATGCCCAGGCCCTGGGTGAGGCCGAGGAAGGCGCCCGGGGTGCTGATGGCCTTGAGCAGGATGCTGTTGCCGATCTCATGCAGGTCCAGGCCCTTCCCCCCCGGACCAAAGTGCTGGCAGAACGAGGCGACGGTGAACTCACCGCCCCCGCAGTTGATCCCCGTCTCAATCCCCTGGGCCGCGAAGGCGATGCCGGAGACGCTGCCGATGGCGTTGGAGATGGAGTTCAGGGTGCGGTTGTACTGCCGCATGTCCTCGAGGGTGAGCTTGTTGCCCTGGGCCTTGGCCAAGCGGTCAATCTCGCTGCCGCACAGGCTCTTCTCGTTGAGGGTGGCCTCCTTGGTGAGGGCGAGCTTGCTGATGGCGCAGGCCTTGTAGCCCTCCTTGAGCAGTTCCTGGAAGGTGGGGTTGCGCTGCAGCGCCTCCATGACGTTGAGCTTGTGCTGCTCCGCCCGGTAGTCAGCCGAGAACAGTCCCTTGAAGAAGCGGGTGATGGCGCCGTCGCGCTTCTCGGGGGCGTTGATGGCGATGAAGTTGCCCCCCTCGTCAATGGAGATTTCGCCCTTGGCGCTGAGGAGGCCCTGCAGCTGTTTCTGGGTGAGCACGCCCTCCTTGCCCGAGAAGTCGAAGTTGCGCACCTCGGCGCTGCTGAGGTTGGCGAGGGTGTTGCGGATTTGGTCGGTCATTTTTGCTGGTTCCTGAATCTCTGGCGCCGCGGGCGGCGCCTTTACTGGCGTGTGGCGGCCCCCGCCCGGGGGCCCGTTCCACTAGATGGGCAGCATGCCCGGGTCCAGGGGCGCATCCTCGGCACCCCCGGCAAGATCCATGCCCCCGAGCGCCTCCATGATGGCGCGCTGGCGGCCGGCGGCCTCGAGGAAGGCCGCGGTGCAGTCCCCACTAAGCTCGAGGGACTGCTCCACGATCACCTCCTCGGCGGTGGAGTAGGCCTGCACCCCGTGGGGGAGGGTGGCGTTGGCCTCGAGGAGGCTCAGGCGCTGCGGCACGCTGGCCTTGGCCTCCAGGACGCTCCTCATGAGCAGCGTGCCGGAGTCCGCGCGGCACTCCAGGCACAGCGTGATGCCGCCGGCATCGAGGCGGTTGAGGTTGGCCCTGAGGTCCCGCTCCGCGATCCCCAGGCCTGCGAGCAGGGCGAGGTAGCGCTCCCGCGCCCCCTCGCTCCCCGGCAGCCGCTGCCCGGGGGGCAGGGCCGGGCCGTCGCCCTTCGTGAAGGCCGCGCTTTGGAGCAGCAGGTCAAGGTGGGCGTTGAAGTCCTCCTGCGAGAGCCCCTCGGGGTCGAGGCGGTAGATGATCCCAATGCAGCGCTCCTGCGCCGCGGCGCACAGCGCGGCGCGGCCGGCCAGGGGGGTGAGGTCGAGGCGCCGCTTGAGCGCGAGGAACTCCCCAAGCAGCGCCCCGTCATCGGCGGGCTCCCCGCCGACAGGCACCAGGAAGCGGAAGCGGTGCTCCTCGGTGGTGCCCTCCATGGCCTCGCAGAGCAGGCGGTCGGCGAAGGTGAGGCGGAAGCGGTGGTCCTCATCGGCGGTGAGCCCCGCGACCTCCTCGTCGCTGAGCCCGAGGCCCTGCATGTAGTTCCTGAGGTATTGCTCGAGCATGGTCTTTCCCCTGAACAGGTGGCGGGGCCCTTGCCCCGGTTGGATGCCTGATTTCAAGTTAGCAAAACTGGGAGGGCACTTCAAATAATTTTTTGCGGGGTGGAAATTAAAATATTACCTTGTCTTTCAAGGTGTTGTTTGGGAAGTGGAGAGCGGGGCGCCCCCCGCGTGGGGCAGGGCGGCTGCCCGGGGGGGCGACCCGCCGGGCATGCAGGCCTGCAGGTGGTGGGGGTGGTTCTGGCGGGCCTGGTTTTTGGTGGCGATCCCACCAGGGGCGCACCGGGCGGCGCGGCTGCCCATGGGGGTGCAGCCCAGGCGCCACTTGGTGCAGTTAGTTATTAAGTAACGATCCTGCGGGGATCCATGGCTTCTGGCCCAGGCTATGCCCTCTGCCCCTTGAGCCTGGACCTGAGGTCCTCGACCTCATGCCGCAGCCGCTCGTTTTCCGATGCCAGTGCCTTGTTCCCGGCGGCAAGCGCCCGGTTCTCGGCCGCCTGGCTGTCGCCCAGCGCCTTGAGCCTCATCTCCCTTTCCCTGGCCCCGTCCATCAGCGCCCCAAGCTTCAGTTCCTGTTCCGCAACCCCGGCCCTGGGCGCCTCAAGCTCCGCCCGCCTTGCCTCAAGCTCGGCAATGATTGCCTGGCGCCGCTCCCCGTGCGCCCTGGCGCCCCCCTCGATTTTGAGGATCTCCCTGGCGCTGGTGCCCAGTTTCTCGAGCGCAAGCGTGGCGACCTTGTCTGCCCGGGCCTTGCAGCGCGAGTAAATCTGCTCCACGGGATCGGTTGCCACTGAGTGCAGGAAGTCCTCGTTGTCGTCCTCGCGCCGCTTGATCCGGCGCGCCGCCTTCTCCAGCTGGAGCTGGCGGTACACCTTGTAGACCGTGGCCAGCGAGCCCCCGGTGATTTTCTGGATTGGCTGGGGGCCGGCTTGCCTGCCTTCCCTGGGCAGGGACTCCCATGCCGCCTTGGCTGTCTCGGCCGTTGCCTTTGTGGCGCTCATTGCAATTCCCCCATCTCGCGCCAAAAATTTATTGCCGCAGCTTACAGCCTGTCGCCGGAATTATTTTGCAGTGTTTGCGGGTGGGGGGCCACGGGAATGGGAAATGCGGGAGGGAAGGGGCCGGCGATAAATTGCCTGGGGCTCAAGGGACTGCCTCGTCCGGGCCGGGGAGCCCGGCGAGGGTGGGCAGCTCGCCCTGGGCGTGGCGCCTTGCGCACCCTTGCTGCAGGAACTGGCCTGGGGTGGTGCGGGGATGCCAGGGGGCGCACCACAACTGCAACGGGTCCGCACCAGTGGGGGGCACGCGCGCCCCGGGGCTGCTGGACCGCGTGGCTGGGGTTTTGGGGGGACTGCGCCAAGGCGGTGCTGGGCGCCCATGGCTGCCTTGCTGGTGGGAAAGGGCCGGCGCCCGCTAGACCATCATCATCCCGGGCCCAAGGTGCGCGTTGCTTGCGCTGTCGTCCTGCAGGTTCTCCGCCATGAGCATGTCAATGATCGACTTTTGCCGGTTGACCGCCTCAATGAAGGCGTCCTGGCAGTCCGGGGTGGGGCAGAGCGACTGCTCGAGGAAGAGCGACCCGCCGAGCATGTAGGTCTGCAGGTGGTAGGGGTGGTTACGGTTGGCCTCGAGGAGGCTGACCTGGTTCTTGAGGGAGACCTTGGCCTCGAAGGCGCTGGCCAGCCTCAGCATGCCCGAGGGCTGCAGGAAGAAAAGGGTGAAGCCAAAGTCCCCGACCTCCAGGCGGCTGAGGTTGGCCAGAAGCGCGGCCTCGCTGAGGCCCAGCTCCCCGAGCAGCCTGAGGTAGTTCTCCCTGGCCTCGCGGGTGCCGGGCAGGGACAATGAGGCAGGGTCGATGGCGTTGTTGCCCTGGGCGTAGGCGGCGCTCCTGAGCACCGCGTCGAGGTGGGCGTTGAAGTCCTCCTGGGTGAGGCCGCTGGGGCTGAGGCGGTAGACCATGCCCACGCACTTGCCCTCGGCCGAGGCGCACAGGGCGGCGCGGCCGCCCATGGGGGTGCGGTCCAGGCGCCACTTGATGCCCAGGTACCCATCGGGCAGGTCCCCTTCCTCGAGGTCGCCTTGGCTAAGCGGCACGGTGAAGGTGAACTGGTGGTCCTCCGTGGTGCCCTCGCTCATGGTGCAGACCAGGGTGTCGGCGAAGGTGAGGCGGAAGTGGTGGTCATCGTCGGCCGCGAGGTTGCGCACGTCATCGCCGCTGAGCCCCAGGCCCATCATGTAGTTCTTAAGGTATTGCTCAAGCATTGCTTTCCCTTTTTGGAGTTGATCCCACCAGGGCCAAGGCTTCGGCCCTGCTGTTCCCTGCCCTCACGCTGGCAACCATGATATGCCATCTCAAGCCGCCTGTGGGCGCAAAAATTTGATCGGGGCCACGGCCTGGAAAATTGCCGGGCTTGCCAGGGTGGGGGCGGGGGGCAAAGGGCAGTGCCCCGCCCCCCCTGGCGGGGCGCTGGCCTAGGCCTGTGCCGCCTGGGCCTGCCACTCGACCTGCCTCTGGGCATCATCCAGGAAGCTGATGTTTCCCTCGTTGCCGATGTTGAGCTTTGAGGCAAAGAGTTCGCTTCCGCTCCTCCTCCCTGAAATTACGGGCGCGAGGGTATCGGCAATGTGGTTGGCCACGGCCGCGGGTGAGTAACCCTTCTCGAGCGCCTGGGAGGCGAACTCGCTGGCCGTCCTGGCAAAGTTGGAGAAGAGCTTGTTGAGGTCACCCTTCAGGGCCTCCCGGCCATCATCGCCCAGCGGCCCTGCCTGGCAGGTCCGCTCCATGATCCCCCAGGCGGCTTGGATCGATTCCAGGCCCCCCAGGTCCCTGAACACGTCAGTGTGGTATTTGGCCTGCAACACAAGGCCGTCCCCCAGCTTCTTGGCGTCGATGGCCTTGCCGGGGTTGGCGAACTGGCTGGCAAAGTCCAGGAAGCTGAGCTCCTGCCCCTGGCACTTGATCTTGGGGGCGGCAGCGAATGCCTCCTCGGCGGTGCCCTTCACGAGGTCGGAGATGCGGTGCAGCGATTGCAGCTCTTGTGCGCAACGGCGCATTTCATGGAGGTCGAACTCCATGATAATGCCTTCCTCCATGCTGGCGATTCTCTCCTTGGCCAGCGTCTGGTTGGACATCCCATCGCCCAGCTTGCAGAGGTCATAGGACTTGAAGTTTTCCCTGAGCAGCAGGATCAATTTGTTGTTTCGCCAGGGGCGGCGAGCTCGGCGAGGGTGGGCAACTCGCCCCGGGCGTGGCGCCTCACGCACTCTTGCTGCTGGATCTTGCCGGAGGTGGTGCGGGGGATGCCAAAGGGGCGCACCACCACCACGCGGGCCAAAAGGTGCAGCCCCTGGGTGATCGCCTCGCGCGCCGCGGCGGCGAGCGCCTGGGGGTCGCGCTCGCCGCGCCGCGCCTCAAGGTAGGCGGTGGGCCCCCCCGCGGTGGTGGCGGCGGTGATGGCGTTGCGGTCCACGCCCTTGACGCGGCCGGCGATGGCCCGGGCGAAGTCCTGCGGGAGGTAGCGCTGCCCCCCGATGTCCATCGCCTCCTGGAGGCGGCCGAGCACCACCAGCTGCCCCTGGTGCATGAACCCCAGGTCAGAGGTGCGCAGGCCAGCGGGGGATCCGCCGGGGAGCGGGCCGTGGAAGGCACGCTGGTCATCCTCGCCCCCGTGCCAGTAGCCAAGGGCCCGCGAGGGGCCGTGGAGCACGATCTCGCCCACCTCATCCTCGCCGAGGGCCTCGCCCCCTGGCCCGACGATGGTGACGGTGGTGCCCGGGCCGGGGCGGCCTGAGGGCAGCAGCTCCACCCCATTGGGGGCAGGCACGGCGCGGCCCTGGCGCAGCGCCACGGGGTCGCAGCGCAGCGTCCCGCGGCAGGGCGATCCGGAGGCGAAGACCGTGAACTCGGCGAGGCCATAGCAAAAGAAGAAGGCGCCCTCGCGGGCGCCCTGGGCGCCAAAGCGCGCGACGAAGCGGCGCATCGCCCCGGGGCTGGCCACCTCGGCGCCGCAGGCGAGGCAGCAAAGCGAGGAGAGGTCGAGCGTGGCGGCGTCAGCGGCGCTGACCTTCTCCACGCACAGGTCGAGGGCGAAGCTGGGGGCCACGGTCACGCTGGCGCGGTAGTGGCCGATGGCCGCCAGCCAGAGCGCGGGGCGCCTGAGGAAGGCCAGGGGGGGCATGAACACGCAGTGGCAGCCCAGCAGGGCGGGGGTAAGCAGCCCGGTGATGAGCCCCATGTCGTGGAAGAGCGGCAGCCACAGGCAGATCACGGTGCCAGGCCCCGCGCCAGTGGCGGCGGCGATGGAGGCGACATTGGCGACGCAGCCCTCCCCGGAGACCATCACCGCGCGCGGGGTGCGGGTGGTGCCTGAGGTGTACTGCAGCCACGCCGCCTGCTGCGGCGCGCGGCCCGTGTACCCCCCGCGCGGCGCGGT
>JAILEI010000026.1 GCA_024688225.1 Succinivibrionaceae bacterium | reverse complement strand
AGGCGCGCGTCCTCGGCCTGCTCGCGCGGGTGGGGCATGACTACGGCAGCCTCAGCGTCGATCTCCTGGTCTACCGCTGCGCCTTGCTGTCGCCGCCCTCGGCCATGGAGCTTAGGGTCCATGAGCGGGCCCTGTGGCTGTGGCCCCATGAGCTTTCGCGGCTGGACTGGCTGCCCGCCGATCGCGGCATCATTGCCGCGCTTGCCGACGGCCAGCCCTGCGGCACCACGGATCCTGCCGGATCCATTGACTAGACTGTCACTTTTCCATTGAGGAGATGCAGATGAAAAAAACGTTGCTCGTATCCGCCATGGTGGCACTGGGCCTCTCCGCGCCGGCGCTCGCTGAGGCCGAGAAGCCAGCCCCCAAGTGCGACCACATGGATCTGGTGCTGGTGCTCGACAAGAGCGGCTCGATGCACGGCCTGGAGTCCGACACCATCGGCGGCTTCAACTCGATGATTGAGAAGCAGCGCAAGCTGGAGGTCAAGACTGACGTGACCACGGTGCTGTTCAGCGACAAGTACATCACCCTGCACGCGCGCGAGGATCTGGGCAAGGTGGGGGAGATGACCTCCCAGGACTACACCACCGGGGGCATGACCGCACTGCTCGACGCGGTGGGGCGCACCATCGACACCGTTGCCTCCTACGACAACAAGCAGTATGAGAACAGCAAGGTGGTGTTTGTCATCATCACCGACGGCCAGGAGAACTCCAGCAAGGAGTACACCAAGGATCAGCTCAAGCGGATTGTCAGCGAGCGGCAGGAGCGCGACAAGTGGGAGTTTGTCTTCCTCGGCGCCAACATTGACGCGGTGAGTGAGGCCCGGTCGATGGGCATCAACAGTAACCACGCCATCAAGTACCGCAACACCGAGAGCGGCGTGCGCGCCAACTATAACGCCGTCGCCGACTTTGCCGCGGAGGCCGCGGCCGCGGAGGGCGAGGTTTCCGATGCCTGGAAGAAGGAGGTGGAGCAGGATAAGTAGCCTCCCCCTAGGCCGCCGCCACCGCGCGGCGGCCCCCCTGGCACGACAACCGGCGCCCCTGACTGTTATAATTCCCAATTGTGCACCGGTTCCCCGGGGCAAGGCCAGGGCCCTTGACGGGCAGGGATGACATGCAGGAAAAAACCGATACCCCCCTTCCATCCCCGGTCCAGGCGGCAGGCAGTGGCAAGTCCACCCTGTCGCGCCGCGCCATGGTGGCGATGTGCGCCTTCACGCTGTTCCTCATCCTGGGGGTGTGCACCGTCTCGGCACTCCTCTACACCAAGGTCAAGGTGGATGACTGCACGGACACGGCCTATGCCTATGCCCACGCCGTTGCCAGCTTCATCGACAGCGACCGCATCACCGGCTATCTCGAGACCCGCCAGGCCGATGAGTACTACGACTCGATCAACAAGTACCTGTCCTCTCTGCTCAACGCCTCCCGCCTTGACTACCTTTACGTGCTGGTGCCCAGCAAGGAAGGGCTGACCTACATCTGGGATCCCCAGCGCAACCCCAGCGCCAAGGCCACCCCCATAGGGCTGATGATCCCATACCCCAAGGGCCATGGCTACGATGACGTTCTCTCCATCGTCGGCCAGCAGTGGGAAGGGCTCCTGTTCTCCACGGATGAGGACGCGGGCCGGCTGGTCTCCGCGGCGGTGCCCATCATGGGCAGGAATGGCGAGCTGGTGGCCGTGGCCTTTGCCACCGTCACCGTGGACAGCATTGGCCGGGAGCTGCTGGGATTCCTGGGCGGGATCGCCCTCGCCATCACCATCCTGGTGACCATCCTCACCTTCATCCTGTACCGCCACATCAGGAAGCGCATCATCGCCCCGCTGGGGATCCTCAGCCGCGGCACCCAGCGGATGGTCTACAGCATTGGCAAGGGGGAGCGCCTTGAGCTCGGCATCCACACCGGCGATGAGATTGAGGATCTGGCCCACTCCTTTGAGGGCATGCACCGGGAGCTCAACGACTACCTCAAGGCCCTCGCCACCGCCACCGCGGAGAAGCAGCGCATCGCCACTGAGCTGAGCGTCGCCACCAGCATCCAGGTCTCGATGCTGCCCAAGCCCGGGCCGGAGTTTGCCAGCCGCACCGACTTTCGCATCCATGCCGCCATGTCCCCGGCCAAGGAGGTGGGCGGCGACTTCTACGATGCCTTCCTCATCGATCCCTCCCACCTGTGCATGGTCGTCGCCGATGTCTCCGGCAAGGGGGTCCCCGCGGCACTCTTCATGGTGATCTCCAAGACCATCATCAAGCTGCGGGCGCAACTGGGCGGCACGCTGTCCACCGCGCAGATCCTCGGCACCGCCAACCAACAGCTCATCGAGAGCAATGACGCCGGGATGTTCGTCACGGCCTGGGTGGCGATCGTGGACTTAGGGAGCGGGGCGGGGCAGGCCTCCAACGCCGGGCATGAGCACCCGGTGATCTGCCGCAGGGGCGGCAACTTTGAGCTGGTGGAGTACCAGCACAGCCCG
>JAILEI010000014.1 GCA_024688225.1 Succinivibrionaceae bacterium | reverse complement strand
GAGCACAAGAACAACCAGTACGAGTTGATTCTCCGCTACAACTTCTAGTCTCTGCCTAGATGAATAAAAAAGGTCCCCGCGGGGACCTTTTTTTATGCCTCGAGTTCCTTGCCAGTGACTGAATGTCCCTTTATGTGATTTCCCTTTTAGAGTTGACGCCTGAATTGGGCAGTGACTAGATGCAGGCAGTGCAGCAAGATAGTCTTGGTCCTCCATATACGCCAACCTGCCCTGTTCCTGCGTGAAATGGCCAAGACTTGACTTAACCATATTCACCGTATATTAGTGCTTGTTAATTCCTTCCCCATGGCGGAGCATTGGTGTACTTGTACCCTAGCGTGTCCTTTTGACAGTATTATTTCCTGCATGTTTTGAAAATTGCTAACTGACTCGCATTTTATTGACTACTTGCCTGACACTTTGTGATATTTAAGCAATGAACATGATAATGAATGCAATCCAAATCGCATAAAATGCACACATTGCCAGGGTAGATCCCGGCGCTTTAATGGGTGGACTCCACCCAGTACCAAACCTAAAGGAGCATCCTATGAAAGTTTCGAAGTTCTGCCTTGCGGTCACCTTTGCCTGTGCCGCCACCTCCTTTGCCTTCTCCGCCTACTCGGCCGAGGCGCTCAAGGGCGGTGGGTCGAACATCATGTACATCATCACCCCTTCCCACTCCAACCCCTTCTTCAAGACTGAGGCCGAGGTTGCCGCCAAGACCGCCAAGGGGCTTGGCTACGAGGTTAAGATGGTGTCCCATGACGACAGCCCCGTGAAGCAGTCTGAGCTCTTCGAGACCGCCATCTCCGACAAGGCCGCGGCCATCATCTGCGACAACGCCGGCGCTGACGCCACCGTGGGTGCGGTCAAGCGCGCGGTGGAGAACAAGATCCCGGTCTTCCTCATTGACCGTGAGATCAACGAGCAGGGCCTTGCGCAGGCGCAGATCGTCGCCAACAACTACCAGGGCGCCAAGGGCGTTGCCGAGGTGTTCGTCGAGGCGATGGAGGAGAACGGCGAGTATGCCGAGCTCATGGGCATTGACTCTGACACCAACGCGCAGACCCGCTCGACCGCCTTCCACGAGGTTATCGACCAGTACCCGGACATGAAGATGGTTGCGGTGCAGACCGCCAACTGGGACCAGAACATGGCCTACCAGAAGATGGAGACCATCCTCCAGACCCACCCCAACATCAAGGGCGTGATCTCCGGCAATGACAACATGGCCGTGGGCGCTGCCGCCGCCATTGACGCCGCGGGCAAGGGTCCCCTGGCGATCGTCGCGGTTGACGGCTCCAATGATGCCCGTGACCAGATCCTGGCCGGCAAGATGACCGGCACCGCCATGCAGCCGGCGGCCCTCATCGCCCAGATGGCGGTCGAGCAGGCCGACAAGTACCTCAAGACCGGTTCCACCGGCAAGCCTGAGAAGCAGCTCATCGACTGCTCCATCATCACCAAGGCCAACGCGAAGAAGCTCAACAACTTCACCCTGGAGAAGTAGCCTTCGCACCGCGCCGCGCCCTTGGGGCGCGGCGCCCCCATTTCTGAGTTTTCCCTTTAGTTTCAATCATCAGGATCCTGATGGGTGCCATTTTTGCGCCCTAAGGGAGAGGAGCAGCGAATGTCAAAAGGCATGTTAGTGGGCGCCGCTGTAGCCGCCGTTTGCGTAGTCTATGCGGCAGCCACCGCCACGGTGGTGCCCGAGGGCCAGGAGGCCACCCTCACTGGCGAGGTCGCCTTCAACCCTGAGGCCGTGGCCAACGACTTCTGGGAGAAGCAGGCCAAGGAGTACTTCCCCAAGAACGCGGTTGATATCAAGACCCTGTTTACCGAGGCCTCGGGCGATCTCTCGCTGGTGGCGAAGAAGTACGGCCACTACAGCATGGGCGACCAGGGCGAGCTCTCGTTCATCGTCAGCGGCACCGGCGTGGTCAAGGAGGTCAAGGACAAGCTCAAGGCCGGCTACCTGCTCATCGAGCCCGAGGGCTACAAGGGCGATGAGACCTTCCGGCTGCAGATCGGCACGGTCTACAAGGGCTCGGCGGTGCGCGACACCATCAACACCATCTCCTTCAAGGACTTTGAGAACCAGATCCAGTGGGCCCAGGTCTCGGTGGCGCTGCACAACCACATCCAGAAGGAGGTGGTCGATCCCGTGAACCCCAAGTCCCTGGCGGGCAAGACCGTCAAGTTCGTGGGCTGCTTCACCGAGGGCGCGGTCAAGACCACCATCGCCATCACCCCCGTCTCGCTTGAGGTCATGAACTAATGAGCGACACTGAGATTTACCTGCACGCCGAGAAGATCGACAAGATCTACCCCGGCACCAAGGCGCTTGACCAGGTCTCCTTCGACGTGAAGCGGGGCAAGGTCAATGTGCTCATCGGCGAGAATGGCGCCGGCAAGTCCACCCTGATGCGCATCATCGCGGGCATCGAGCAGCCCTCGGCGGGCAAGCTCTACCTGCAGGGGCGCGAGGTGACCTTCCCCTCCACGGTGGAGGCCCGGGCCAATGGCATTGCCATCATCCACCAGGAGCTCTCGCTGTTCCCCAACCTCACCGTGTTCCAGAACCTCTTCATGGCCTCGGAGCACACCAAGAACGGCCTGCTCGACGACGCCGAGCACCGGCGCCTGGCCAAGGGCGTCCTCGAGCGCCTCAAGTACCCGATTGACCCCAACACCAAGGTCGGCGACCTCAGGGTGGGGCAGCAGCAGATGATTGAGATCGCGCGCAACCTCCTGATCCCGAACCTCAAGATCCTGATCATGGACGAGCCGACCTCCTCGCTCTCGGAGTCGGAGGTGGACACCCTGTTCACCATCATGCGCGAGCTCACCGCCTCGGGCATCTCCATTATCTACATCTCCCACCGCCTTGAGGAGCTGATGCGCATCGGCGACTTCGTGACCATCTTCCGTGACGGCAAGCTGGTCGCCGAGGCGGCGGTCAAGGACGTGGACGTGCCCTGGATCGTCCGCCACATGCTGGGCAAGGGCAAGAACTACCCCAAGCGCTCCGAGCAGATCGACTGGTCAAAGCGCGAGACGGTGCTGGAGGTCAAGGATCTCACCCTGCCCAAGAGCGGCGGCGGCTTCCTGCTCAACAAGGTCTCGTTCAACCTCAAGAAGGGCGAGGTGCTGGGCTTCTACGGCCTGCTTGGCGCCGGGCGCACCGAGATCTTCGAGTGCATCATGGGCCTGCGGCCCCTGCACTCGGGCACCATCATCAAGGATGGCCAGCAACTGGAGATCGGGACGCTCAGCGAGATGATCGGCAAGGGCTTTGCCTGGCTGCCGGAGGACCGCCAGCGCGACGGCCTGGTGCAGACCATGAACATCGAGCAGAACATTGCCCTGTCCAACGTGGGCGCCTACAGCACCGCCGCGGGCCTCATCGACCAGGCGGCCGAGGATCGCGATGTCTCGGACATGATCACCGACGTCAAGATCAAGGTCGCGGACAAGCGCCTGCCCATCCTCTCGCTCTCGGGAGGCAACCAGCAGAAGTGCGTGTTCGCCAAGGGCGCGCTCACCCACCCGACGATCATGCTGCTTGACGAGCCCTCGCGCGGCATTGACATCGGCGCCAAGACCGAGATCTTCAACCTCATTTACCAGTATGCCGAGAAGGGCGTGTCGCTCATCGTGGTGTCCTCCGAGCTCGAGGAAATCATCGCCATTGCCGACCGCATCGTGGTGCTCTCCAACGGCCTCAAGACCGCGGAGTTCACCGGGGACGACATCAACCAGGACAACCTGGTGAAGGCCTCCTACCTCGGCCACCAGCACTCTAAGGATTAGGAATTGCGGAGTTTTAAAGCATGAACAAGAACGACCTCATCATGACCCTCCTGAAGGGACGCACGCTCATCGTGCTCGCCCTCCTGGTCATCTTCTTCTCCTTTGCGGCCGACCAGTTCTTCACCAGCCAGTCGCTGCTGCTGGTCGCCAAGCACGTGGCGCTGTACGGCATCCTGGGCATCGGCATGACCTATGTGCTGGTGACGGCGGGCATCGACCTCTCGGTCGGCGCCATCGTCGGCCTCGCTGGCATGTGCGCGGGCTCGCTCATCTACAACGGCTTCACCATCTTTGGCTACACCATCTACTTCTCGGTGCCGACCATTGTGCTGATTGCCGTGCTGGTGGGCGTGATCGGCGGCCTGGTCAACGGCCTCATCATCACCCGCTTCGCGGTGGCGCCCTTCATCGCCACCCTGGGCACGATGTACATCGCCCGCGGCATGGCGAACCTCACCTCGGCGGGCGCGACCTTCCCGAACCTCAACGGCAAGGAGGCCCTGGGCAACACCGGCTTTGAGATCTTCGGGCGCGACATCCTGGGCTTCCCGGTGGCGGTGATCATCATGCTGGTGATTGCCTTCATCGCCGCGACCATCCTGCGCAAGACCCCCTTTGGCTGGCACATCCTCGCCATCGGCGGCAACGAGCGCGCCGCCAAGCTCTCGGGCGTGCGGGTCGACTTTGACAAGATCCTCGTCTACATGTTCTCCGGCGGGTGCGCCGCCATCGTGGGCGTGATCGCGACCTCGCAGCTGGTGGCCTCCCACCCGATGACCGGCAACACCTGGGAGATGAACGCCATCGCCGCGGCGGTGCTGGGCGGCACCTCGCTGATGGGCGGCATCGGCACCATCTGGGGCACGGTCATTGGCGCCTTCATCATCGGCGTCATCACCGATGGCATGGTGATGTGCGGGGTCTCAGAGTTCTGGCAGATGATTATCAAGGGACTCGTCATCATCCTCGCGGTCATCATCGACCAGTACCAGCGTGACCTCCAGGCCAAGATGGCCCTGCAGGCCCGCAACGAGAACAAGTAGGGGGGACTCATGGCTGCAAGGAAAGGCAACCCCATCGTGGCCGCGATGAGCGGCACGGTGAGCGACATCGCCAAGCTCAATGAGCCCATCTTTGCCGGCAAGGTGGTGGGGGATGGGGTCTCCATCCTCCCCTCCTCGGGCCGCGTGGTGGCGCCCATCTCCGGGGTGGTGACCATCCTCCCCGAGACCCAGCACAGCATCGGCATCAAGGGCTACGACGGCCTCGAGGTGCTGCTGCACGTGGGCATCGACACCGTCAAGCTCAAGGGCGAGGGCTTCACGGCCCTCGTGAAGGTGGGGGACAAGGTCACGGTGGGGCAGGAGGTGATCAAGGTTGACCTGGCGCTGCTGCGCAACCGCAACTATGACACCCAGAGCCCGCTCATTGTCACCTCGAGGGCGATGGACCGGATCAAGCGCCTGCGCATCACCGAGGGTGAGTGCGTGGCCGGCGAGACCGAGTGCATGCGCTACGAGCTGAACCAGGATTAGATTTATTAGGGGGCCCGCGCCCCCGGGAGCAAACATGACTGCAAGCATCAAGCTGGGCTTCGTGCCCACCAGGCGCAGCGTCTTCTCGGCGCCTGACGCCATCAAGTACCGCAACCTCACCGCCGATCGCCTTCGTGAGCTCGGCATCGACTTTGTCGACATCGACGACATCAACGACGAGGGCCTGCTGTTCTCCGACGACCATGTGGCGCCGATTGCCGAGAAGTTCCAGAAGGCCAAGGTGGACGGCATCATCCTCGCCCACTGCAACTTTGGCACCGAGTACCTGTGCGCGCGCCTTGCCAAGCGCCTGGGCCTCCCGGTGCTGCTCTGGGGCCCGCTTGACGAGCGCCCGCTGCCCAACGGGGTGCGCCTGCGCGACACCCAGTGCGGCCTCTTTGCCACTGGCAAGGTGCTGCGCCGCTTCAAGGTGCCCTTCACCTACCTCACCAACTGCCGTCTCTCCGATCCCATCTTCGAGCGCGGGATCCGCGACTTCATGGCGGTGTGCAACGTGGTGAGGGTCTGCCGCAACGTGCGCATCCTGCAGATGGGCCCGCGCCCCTTCGATTTCTGGACCACCATGTGCAACGAGGGCGAGCTGCTCGAGAAGTACAACATCCAGCTCTCCCCGGTCCCGCTCTCCGAGGTGTCCTCCGAGGTGCGCCGCGTGCTGGCCGCCCACGAGGCCAATGAGGAGCTGGCGCTGCTGCGCGAGCGCACCAACATCCTCATGCCCGAGGACAAGGTCGAGACCGTGGCCGCCCTGGCCAAGGCCATGAAGAACCTCATCGCGAAGTATGGCTGCCAGGCCGGCGCCATCCAGTGCTGGACCGCCCTGCAGGACGAGATTGGCATCCTGCCCTGCGCCGCCAACTCCATCCTCAACGACATGGGCATCCCCATTGTCTGCGAGACCGACATCCACGGCGCCTTCACCGCGCTCATGGCCGAGGCGGCGGTGATGAACTCCTCGCGGAGCTTCTTCGCCGACTGGACGGTGCGCCACCCGGACAACCCCAACGGCGAGCTGCTGCAGCACTGCGGCCCCTGGCCGATGTCGATTGCCAAGGACAAGCCCGACCTCACCTGCCCGATTGCCTTCAAGGATCCGGGCGCGCTGTCGGCCGAGGCCAAGCCCGCCGACAAGCTCACGCTGCTGCGCTTTGACGGCGACAACGGCGAGTACTCGCTGCTCCTGGGCAACGCCAGGTCGGTCGAGGGCCCGAAGATCCTCGGCACCTACATGTGGGTCGAGGTGGAGAACATCAAGCGCCTCGAGTACAAGATTGTCACCGGCCCCTACATCCACCACTGCGTGGGCGTCTATGGCGACGTGGTGCCGGTCATCTATGAGGCCTGCAAGTACCTCGGCATCAGGCCGGATCTCTACGATCCCATCGAGGATCAGGTCCAGGCCTACCTGTATGGGGAGTAAGGGGGAGAGAAAATGACCGAGACCAACCTCAAGAAGCTTTCATATGAGCTGCGCCGCGACGTGGTGCAGATGATCATCAACGGCAAGGGCGGCCACATCGGCGGTGACATGTCTGTCATCGATGCCCTGGTGGTGCTCTATTTCCACGAGATGGGCGTCACCCCGGCGACCTTCGGGAAGCCCGGGCAGGATCACTTCGTGATGTCCAAGGGCCACAGCGTCGAGGCCCTCTACGCGGTGCTCGCCAAGAAGGGCTTTTTCTCCCGCGAGAAGGTGCTTGCCGAGTTCAGCCAGTTTGGCTCGCCCTTCATCGGGCACCCCAACAACAAGCTGCCCGGCATCGAGATGAACTCCGGGGCGCTGGGCCACGGCCTGCCGGTGGCGGTGGGCATGGCCATCGGGGAGCGCATGAACGGCACCAAGAGCCGCACCTACGTGGTGATGGGCGACGGCGAGCAGGCCGAGGGCTCGGTGTGGGAGGGCGCCATGGCGGCGGCCAACTACCACCTCGACAACCTCTGCGCGGTGCTTGACCGCAACACCTTGCAGATCTCGGGCGACACCGAGAACGTGATGGCGTTGCTTGACATCAACAAGAAGTGGGAGAGCTTTGGCTGGCATGTCATCGACGTTGCCGACGGCAACGACCACGGCCAGCTCATCAGCGCCTTCGGCGAGGCCCGCCTCGTCAAGGGCAAGCCCTCAATCCTGATCCTGCACACCGTCAAGGGCAAGGGCTCGAAGGTGATGGAGAACAAGGCCGCCTGGCACCACCACCTGCCCACCCTGGATGAGTACAAGGCGATCATGGATGATCTTGAGAAGGCTGAGAAGGAGGCGTGACCATGGGCAAGAACGTAGCTAACAAGGTGATGATCAACACCGTGCTTATGGAAGCCGCCAAGAATGATCGCGACGTGGTGGTGCTGTGCTCCGACTCGCGCGGCAGCGCCAGCGCCACCCCCTTCGCCGAGGCCTTCCCCGGCCAGTTCGTGGAGGTGGGCATCGCCGAGCAGGACCTGGTGGGCATCGCCGCGGGCCTTGCCCGGGTGGGCAAGAAGGCCTTCCCGATGTCCCCGGCCTGCTTCCTCACCACCCGCTCCTATGAGCAGTGCAAGGTGGACGTGGCCTATTCCCACACCAATGTCAAGCTCATCGGCATCTCGGGCGGCGTCAGCTATGGCGCGCTCGGCATGAGCCACCACAGCGCGCAGGACATCGCGGCGATGTCCGCCATCCCGGGGATGAGGGTCTACCTGCCCTCGGACTGCCACCAGACCCGCTGCCTCATGGAGGCGCTGCTGCGCGACCAGGAGCCGGCCTACGTCCGGGTGGGGCGCAATGCCGTGGATCCGGTCTACACCGAGGAGGACTGCCCCTTTGAGATGGACCGGGCCACGGTGATTTGCGAGGGCACGGACGTGTGCCTCGTGGCCTGTGGCGAGATGGTGCTCTATGCCAAGGGCGCCGCGGAGATCCTCAAGGGCAAGGGCGTGTCCGCCAGTGTCATCGACATGTACTGCGTCAAGCCCTTTGACGAGGAGACCGTGGCGGCGCTGGCGGCCAAGGCCCGTGTGGTCATCTCGGTGGAGGAGCACTCGCCCTATGGCGGCCTGGGCTCCCGCGTGGCCCAGGTGGTGGGGGAGCGCTGCCCGCGCCCGGTCATCACCATGGCGCTGCCGGACGCCCCGGTGGTCACCGGCACCTCCAAGGAGGTCTTTGCCCACTACGGCCTGACCGCCGAGGGGATTGCCGAGCGCGCCCTCAAGGCCCTGGCCTAGCCACCCCGCGGGGGCGCCGCCCGGCGCCCCCGCATGCTCCCTGCCAATTGCTCACAATTTTCCTTTTCGCAAAAAAAAATTGTGATCGATCATCAAGTTCTGCCATATAATTCTCCACTTTTGTGACCAAACTCCATATTGGCCTACTAGAATAGGTGCGATCCGCCTTTTTTGTATATGCGTAGGCGGGACGGGGAGGGCGAGATGTATTCACTGGGAATTGATCTCGGTGGCACCAAGATTGAGATTGTCGCCATCGACGAGCAGGGGCGCGAGGTAGCCCGCAAGCGCATTGCCTCGCCGCGTGGATCCTACAATGAGACCGTGGCCACCATGGTGGGCCTGGTGGGCGAGGTGGAAAGGAAGATCGGGCCGGGCAACCCCCTGGGGGTCGCCATCCCGGGATCCATCTCCTCGCGGGGCACCATCAAGAACGCCAACTCCTGGTGGCTCAATGGCCGCGACCTCCGCGGCGACCTGGTGCGGGCGCTGCGCCGCGATGAGGTTTACCTTGAGAATGACGCCAACTGCTTCGTGCTCTCCGAGGCCGAGGACGGGGCGGGGCACGGGCACGAGGTGGTCTGGGGGCTTATCCTCGGCACCGGCTGCGGCTCCGGGGTGGCCATCGGCCGGCAGGTGCTGCGCGGCCGCAATTCCCTGACCGGGGAGTGGGGGCACAACCCGCTGCCCTGGATGGATCCCGAGGAGGAGCAGATGGCGCGCAGCGCCCACTGCTACTGCGGCAAGATAGGCTGCATTGAGACCTTTGTCTCGGGCACCGGCTTTGAGCGCGAGTACGAGCGCCTGACCGGGCAGCGCCTCCCGGGCGTGGAGCTGGGCAAGCTCGTGGCCGCGCAGGACGGGCCGGCGATGATTGCCTATGTCCACTACCTCGACCGCCTGGCGCGCGCCATTGCCTGCTACGCGAACTTCCTCGATCCCGACATCATTGTGCTGGGGGGCGGGATGTCCAACGTGGACCTGCTTTATGAGGGCCTGCCGATCTTCATCCGGCGCTACATCTTCGGCGGGGAGTTCTCCACCCCGATCACCAAGGCGGTCCACGGCGACTCCTCCGGGGTGCGCGGCGCGGCCTGGCTGCCGAGGATCAAGGGCCAGGGCGAGCGCCCGCTGCTGCTCATCTCCTAGCCGCGCGTGGACGCCACCCTTAACGGGGGGATCCGCCGCGCCCTGGTGCTCTCGGTGGGCATCACCTCGTTTTGCGCCCCCTTCATGAGCTCCTCGCTCAATGTGGCGCTGCCCACCATGGCCGAGGAGTTTGGCGAGGCCCCCGAGAGCCTCACCGCGCTGGTTAGCGCCTATGTGATCCTGGCCACCGCGGCGCTGCTGCCGGCCACGGCGCTGGCAAGCCGCCTCGGCTTCCGGAGTTGCTACGCCCTGGGCGCGCTGCTCTCGGCGCTCACCCCGCTGCTGGTGGCGCTGGCACCCACCCTGGAGTGGCTGCTGGCCGCGCGCGCCTTGCAGGGCCTGACCAACGCCATCCTCTTTTCCACCGGCATGGCCCTGCTCACCCTGCACATCACCGATCCCGCGGGGCGGGGGATGGCCATCGGCCTGGTGACCGCCTGCGTCTACGCAGGGCTGACCCTCTCCCCCAGCCTGGGCGGCCTGGCCTGCGACCTGGTGGGGTGGCGGGCCATCTTCTACGTGGCCGCGGGCGGCAACCTCGCGGCCTGGCTGCTGGTGCGGCGCCTCCCCAGCGACCCGGGCACCTTTGGCTCCTACCCCAGGGTGCGCATGTCGCTGGCCTTCCTCGGGATCCTGCTGGCGCTGGGCGGCCTGTCGCTGGCGGCGCGCCACCCCCTGGCACCCCTGGCGCTGCTGGCGGGGCTGCTGGTCACCGCCGCCTACCTGCGCCTTGAGGCGCGTGCGCGGCACCCCGTGGCCTCGCCGTTGCTCATCATGCGCAACCGCCCGCTGTCGCTGGCGCTGCTGTGCTCGCTGCTCAACTTCTGCGCGCTTTTCCCCCTGGTGCTGCTGCTGTCCATGCACTGCCAGCTGCAGCGGGGGCTCTCGGCGGCCGAGGCGGGGCTGCTGCTCATGGTGGGGCCCTCCTGCCAGTGCCTGGTCTCAGTGGCGGCGGGGCGGCTGCTGCGCTCGCATGCGCCCCACGCGCTGATGGTGGCCGGGGTGGCGCTCTCCACGGCAGGCACGGCGCTGCTGTCCTTCATCAGCCCGCAGATGCCGCTGTGGCTGGCGCTCCTGGGGCAGGCGCTCTGCGGCCTGGGCCTCGGGACCTTCTCCGTGCCCTGCACGGCAGTGGTGATGGGCAGCGTCCGCCGCGAGGAGCTGTCGCTGGCGGCGGCCCTGCAGGCCCTGTCCCGCAACCTCGGCATGGCGCTCTCCATGGCCGCGCTGACCATAATTCTTTTGGCGCTGGTGAGCGCCGCCCCGGGAGATCCCTTATACTCCAATGAGCTCGAGGTGGCGCTGCGCCTGTCCTTCTCGCTGGCCACGCTCCTGGGGATCCTGAGCCTTTGCGCCTGTGTCAGGGGCGCGGCGATGCGGGGGAAAGACAGCGCATGAAATACCTCATCATCTCGGACATCCATGGCGGCAGCGAGGAGCTGCGCGAGGCCCTGGGCGCCTATGAACGGGAGCGCTGCGACGCGCTCATCCTGCTGGGCGACCTGCTCAACCATGGGCCGCGCAACCAGATCCCCGGCAGCTACCGGCCCCCCGAGGTGGCGGAGATCCTCAACCTGCGCAGCCACGAGATCCTGGCGGTGCGCGGCAACTGCGACAGTGAGGTCGACAGCATGATGTTCGACTTCCCCTGTGACGCCTCCAGCGCCACGCTTTTCTTCCGCGACGGCCCGCGGCTGTTCCGGATCTTCCTCACCCATGGCCACCTCCATGACTTCTCCTCGGGCGAGGGGGCGAGGCACCTGGGCCTGAGGGAGGGGGATCTGGTGCTCTCGGGCCATACCCACGTAGCGGGGATCTTCCGCTGCCCCAACGGGGTGATCAACGTCAACCCCGGCTCCATCACCCTGCCCAAGGGGGGCACCGCCCCCTCCTACGCCATCCTCTCCGAGCGCGGCATCCGCCTCCATGCCCTGGGGGGGAGCGCCTACGACTTCTGCGAGTGGTAGGAAAAAAGTGTTAGCCGCCGCAAAGTTTGGGCGGCGCGGCGGCCGCCACCGCGCCGGCCCTGATATGATGGCCATGTTTACCGTCCCGCCCGGCACCTGGGCGGGCTTACCTAGGTGAGGAGAGCACAAGCATGTTTGCAACCAGCATCAAGTTGGCAAAGAAGTATGACTACCTGGCGCCGCGCTTCAAGCAGGCCTACGACTGGCTGGACAGCCACGACGTGACCAAGATGGAGGATGGCCGCTACGACATCGGCGAGGGGGTGTTTGCCATGGTGCAGCGCTACACCACGCTGCCCTTCGAGAAGGCGCGCTTTGAGTGCCACAACGAGTACTTTGACATCCAGTACCTCGCCGCGGGCCATGAGTCCTTTGGCGTGGCGCTGCGCAGCGATCTCGAGGTTGAGGAGGAGCGCCTCGCCGACGACGTGATCTTCTACAAGACCCCGAAGTTCTACACCCCGGTCAACCTCAAGGCGGGCGACCTGGTGGCGGTGCCCCCCGAGGAGGCCCACCAGCCGCGCGCGGCCTACAACGGCCAGCCCGAGGCGGTGGTCAAGGTGGTGGTCAAGGTCAAGGTCTAGCCACTCACTTGCCCAGCAGCACCCGGCACTCGCGCACGTAGCGCTCGATGCCCTCCAGCTCCTGGGTGGACTTGGCCTCATGGCCCCTGAGGGCGGCGATTATCGCCGCCCTCAGTGTCTCATCATGGCACTTCTCAAGGGTCACCTCCCCGATCTCGGGCAGCGCGGGCAGCGCCGCCCCCGCCCACAGCAGCAACACTGCCGCCCCTAGCTTCCCTCTCATGGGCTTGTCTCCTCTGCGCCTGGGTGCATGACCCTGATTCTAGTGCAAGGCAGGCCGCCCGGCGCGGGGATCGGTGGGGGAGGGGATGGCAAGTGTGATCCTGCTCAAACATTATTTAACGTTAGATCAGCCTGTTGGGTGGGATTTGGCGCCCTGGCGCAAAAATCTGCTTGCCCTGATGGGCGCTCACAGGTAGGATACGCACCTGTCGCCCCACCATGGGGATGACGAAGCGGCGGCCGAGCGCCACCGCGCGCGCTTTGA
>JAILEI010000205.1 GCA_024688225.1 Succinivibrionaceae bacterium | reverse complement strand
CCTTGCGCGGTTGCTGCCGCAGCGGGTTGCGCCGGGGTGGCAGTGGCGGCCGCCGGGGCCTGCTGCGCCGGGGCTTGCTGGGCAGGCTGGGCTGGCGCCTGTTGAGTCTGCTGCGCTTGTGCCTGCTGCGCCTGCTGCCCGCGGCCCTCGCCCTGGGCGAGCACCTCGCTCATGCTGCGGGGGTTGAAGATCTTGTTGTTCTGCCCCTCGTCCGCAAGGCGCGTGAAGCCGCTTACCGGGATGGCCGAGCCCGGGACGTTGCCCAGGCCCCCGTCAAGGGTGCTCAGCTGCGTGGCGTTGTAGGAGAAACTGATGGTGGCGTTGCTCAGCGCGTTGAGGGTCACCCCGCCCCCGCTGCCAGTGCCGCCGCCGCTGGCGCCACTGGACCTTGCCGCGGCGGCGCGGTCCATCTCCTGCGGGGTGCGGCCCTCGGCGGCGAGGCGCTGGCGCTCCTCGCGGAACTGCACCTGCAGCTGCTGGGCGCGGGCGCTGAGCTCGGCGAGGGAGAGATCCTTGCCCGCCCCGGCGCTGCTGCCTGCGGTGCTGGTGGTGCCAGTTGTGGCGGGGGCGGCGCTGCTGGTATTGCTGGCGCTAGGTTGCGTTGCGGCCGGGGTGGCGCGCCTGCTGCCCTGACCGGGGAGCAGGTTGCCGGCGCGGGCGGTCTCGGCGGCCTTGGTGATGAGGCTGTGGATGCGGCCTGAGATCTCCTTTGAGACCTTGTCGCTGGGCTCGCCCTGGGACTTGGCGCGGTTTTGCTTGAAGATGTCGAGGTAGGTGTGATCCTCGGGGAACTCGTTGAGCGCCGCGCGCAGGTAGTGGGTCATCGCCTGCGGGGTGGTGCTGCCCGCGCTGGCGCGCTCGGGGGCTGACGGGGCGGAGGCCTCGGCGAGGGACTTGAGCGTCGCGGGCTGGTTGCTCTCCACGTAGGCAATGGTCGAGGAGAGGGCGCGCGAGGTGGCCTGGCGCGAGCGGGAGCTGAGATCCTGCTTGGGGGCGTAGATGTTGCGCACCGCCAAGTCGCGCTCAAGGCCGGCGCCGAGGGCATCGCGGTCGGTGAGGTTGACCAGGCTCTCGGCGATGAAGTGGGAGACGGCGCGGCCGGCGGCGGTGCCCTCGCGCAGGGCGGGGGGCAGGGCGGCCAGATCCCTTTGCAGCGTCTCGGCGGCGTCGCGGGAGCGCACCAGCTTCTTGGCGGTGGAGAGATCCTGGGCCACCTTCTCCTGGAGGTCGGCGTCGCGGTTGATGAGCTCCGAGGAGAGCTTGGCGTAGGCGTTGGTGCCCGTGGAACTGGGGTCGGCGGCGGCGGAGGCGGCGGCCTTGGGGTTGTTGAGGTAGTTGGTGAGCGAGTTCTGGATGGCGGTCATCGCCCGCTCAAGGCCCTCGGAGAGCATGCCCCGCTCGCGCGAGAGCATCCCGAGGTAGGAGGCGGTGGCATGGACATTGAGCGCCACCTGGCTTTCCGTTCCCTGGGAAACGGAGGCGCGCGCTCCCGCATCGCCAGCCTTGGCGGCGGAGGATTGTTTTATGTCAAGTGAGTCCATGCTGGCCTGTCTTGTGGTGGATCACCGCATTTTAGCAAAAAGCGCCAGCGCCTTGGGCGAATGTTCTGATTTTTGCGAGGAAAATCTATTCCTGGGCCAGGCCCCTGGGGGGTGGGGCGTTGCCCCCCGCCACGATCCGGCGGGCGAGGCCCGCGAGGGTTTCAGCGCGGCGGGCGCGGGTGAGCTCGCACTCCCAGATGGTGATGACGTGCCACCCCTGGCGCGTGAGCTCCTCGCGGTGGCTCTGGTCCCGCGCCACGTTGCGCGCGAGCTTCTGCCGCCACCACTCGGTGTTGGTGCGGGGCAGCCGGTAGTTCGCGCAGCCCTCATGGGCGTGCCAGAAGCAGCCGTTGATGAAGATCACCGTGCGGTAGCGGGGCAGCACCACGTCGGGCTTGCCGGGCAGGCGGCGGTCGTGCTTGCGGAAGCGGAACCCCAGCCGGAACAGGTAGCTGCGCACCAGCACCTCGGGCTTGGTGTCGTTGGAGTGGATGCAGGACATGATGTGGCTGCGCTGCTCGGGGGTCATGGTGTCAGGCATGGGGGTGGGCGCTCCTTAGGCCCGTGATTATAGCCGCGACGGGGCATGCCGTGTGGCGGTGGCGCAAGTTTGGTAAAATGGGCGCAGCTTTGAGGAACCAACCATGAAAAAGATCCTGCTGCCGGCGCTCCTGGGCGCCGCGCTGCTCACCCCTGCCGCCATGGCCGCCCATGGCTCGCTCAATCCCATGGCCCCGAGGCAGGTCTCCGAGGCCGCCTACAACAAGGACTACAGCTACGGCTACTCCATCCTCGCGAGCCGCACCGTCGATCCGCTGGATCCCCTGAACCGCTATGTGGGCTGGAACCTCAACTACAATATCCTCGACCGCTTCCTGCTGCGCCCGGTCGCGCACGGCTACGCGCACCTGCCCAGCCCGATCCGCACCGGGGTGGGAAACTTCCTCTCCAACCTCGATGAGATCACCAACACCGCCAACAACCTCCTCATTTTCGAGCCCGCGGCCTCCGGGGTGAGCGCGGCGCGCTTTGTCATCAACAGCACCATCGGCCTCCTGGGCATCTTCGACGTCGCCACCATGATGGGCCTCGAGGCGCGCCCCATGCGGATGAAGACCGTGCTGGGGCGCTGGGGCGCCGATGGCGGCGCCTACCTGATGATCCCGCTGCTCGGGCCCTCAAGCGAGCGCGACCTGCACGGCAGCCTGATTGACACCTGGGACAAGCGGCTGCTCTACCCCACCTGGTTCAACGTGGGCACCCTGGTGCTCAGTGGCATCCACAACCGCGCCGAGCTCATCCCGCAGGAGGAGATGATCGACGGCGCCATCGATCCTTACGTGCAGATGCGCGACGCCTACCTCCAGTACACGGAGGGGAAGATCGATCCCAACGCCTCGACCCGGGTTGACCAGGAAGAGGGCATCAGCGCGGAGTTCCTTGATGAAGTCGACGGCTGAGGGCGGGGACAGCCTTGAGGCCTGGCGCGAGCGCATCGACCGCGCCGACGAGGAGCTCATCGCCCTGATCGCGCGCCGTCTCGAGCTGGTGCGTGGCGCCGCGCGCGCCAAGTCCGCCTCGGGTGAGGGCGCGTTCTCCAGGGAGCGCGAGGCCTTCCTGCTTGAGGATCGGGCGGGGCGCGCCGAGCGCGCGGGGGTGCCCGCGGCGCTTGCCACCGACATCTTCAAGCGGCTGCTGCGCGAGTCCTACCGCCAGGCGGGCGGGGACTTCCCGGCCACGGTCTCCCCGCCGGGGAAAATCGTGATCGTGGGCGGCAACGGGGTGATGGGGCGGATGTTCCGCGCCCACTTCGAGCGCTCGGGCTACGAGGTGTGCTGCTTTGGGCACCGGGGCTGGGACCAGGCGCCGGCGCTGGTGCAGGGCGCGCGGGCGGTGATCGTGACCGTGCCCATCGACCTCACCCTCGAGGTCATCCGCCGCGTGGCGCCGCTTCTGGACGGCACGCAGGTGCTCTGCGACTTCACCTCGGTCAAGGCCGCGCCGCTCGCGGCCATGCTTAGTGCTTATTCCGGGCCAGTGGTGGGGCTGCACCCCATGTTCGGGCCCAGCGAGAGCCTCGTCAAGCAGGTGATTGTCACCTGTGAGGGGCGCGACCCGGGGCGCTGCCAGTTCCTGCTTGACCAGTTCCGGGTTTACGGGGCGACCCTGGTCGAGTGCGACCCGCATGAGCACGACCGGGCGATGTGCGTCATCCAGGCGCTCCGGCATTTCACCACCTATGCCTATGGGCGCTTCCTGCTGCGCCTCTCGCCCGATCTCGCGAAGGTGCTGCAGCTGAGCTCCCCCATCTACCGCCTCGAGCTGATGATGGTGGGGCGGCTCTTTGCCCAGGATCCGCGCCTTTACGCGGACATCATCATGAACTCCGAGGAAAGCCGCCGCCTCATCGCGCTCTACGCCGAGACCCTGGGGCCGGAGCTTGAGGTGGTGCGGGACAGCGATCCCGCGGAGTTCACCAAGCGGTTTTTGGAAGTGCGGGAGTTCTTCGGCCCCCTGGCCGAGGGTTTCCTCAGGGAAAGCGGCGCGGTGCTGGCCGCGCTTCAGGATCGGCGCTAGGCCGTCCTTGGCGATACAAGAAGGTTTGAGATGAAGGACTTTGGCAAGACCACCATGGCCCCGGAGGCCGCGGGGGAGGGGCGCGCGCCCGCAACGCAGCCGCAGGGCGGCCAGGAGCCCGTGGCCCCGGAGGGCGGGAGCGGCAAGGGGCACCGCCTGGGGCGCTGCCTCAAGTGGGGCGTGGGCGCGCTGGTGTTCCTCGCGCTGCTCATTGGCTTTGGGCAGTTCTGGGCCGCGGGCTATGTGCTCGAGCACCGCCTCGACGGCATCCTGCAGAAGGTGGCGCAGAAGGTGCCAGGCCTGAGCCTGCGCCACCAGGTGGCCAAGAGCGAGTTCTTCAAGCGCGAGGGGCGGATCTTCTGGAAGTACGCCCTAAAGGAGGGCAACCCCCTGGGGGTGGCGGAGCTCAACGGCGCGGTGGACTACGAGGTCGAGATCGGCTTCATGACCATCGACGGCCACTTCCACAGCACTGGGCGCGAGGGCAACCTCAAGGACACACTCGCCGCGCTGGGGGTGTCGGGCGGCGATTTCAAGGGCCAGCTCTCGGGCGGCCTGTTCCCGCCCGGGGCGGAGCTGGAAGTGGAGATGGATCCCCTCGAGTACACCTTCCCTGAGGGCGCCTGCACCATCACTGGGGTGGGCGCGGGCGTCAGCACCCGCACCCTGAGCAGCTTCAAGGTGGGGGCGGGGATTAAGTCCGTCTCCTGCGAGGGCAAGGATCGCTACAGCGACCGGCCCTCCTTCATCGCCGCCCTCGAGGGCCTCGGGGTGACGGCGCAGCCCTACCTTGAGGACGGCAGCGTGGTCCCGGGCCCGGTCACGGTCACCATGGGCAAGCTCAAGGGGGACATCTCGACCATCTACGCCATCGGCTTCCCGCCTGAGGAGCAGGTGCGCGACGCCACGCTGCGCGACGCCCTCGACGCCGAGAACCTCTCCCTGACCGTGGAACTGGGCGATCCTGACTCGGCAAAGCGCCGCCCCATCAGCCTCGCCACCTCCGGCACCTACCGCATCGCCGTGCCCTCGGTCAAGGGCGGCGAGGAGCAGCAGGGCTATGAGGTGCGCGACCTGGCGCTGCGCTTTAGCTTTGACCGGGTGGACTTCCCCTCGCTGCTCAAGGCGGTGGGGCATGGCGCGGAGCTCGAGGGCATCCTTGGCACCTTCAGCGACAAGATGCGCTTCACCCTAAGCGAGGCCTCCTTCAAGCACGGCGAGGACAGCCTCAGCATGAGCGGCACCCTCTCCGGCGGGGTCAACGCCCAGACCAAGCGCGCCACCGATCTCGCCGCTGACTTCAAGGTCAGCATCGGCGCGGGGATCCTCAAGACCGCCGAGCACGACTACAGCGAGGATCTCAAGAGCTCCTTTGACAACGGCTCCTTCGAGTTTGACGGGCGCAACTACACCTCGCACATCGTGGTCGCGGGCAAGCAGGTCACCCTCAACGGGCGTGACCTAAAGGCGACGGAGGCGGAGCGTGAAGACGCATGGGCGGAGGGGGAAGTTCCGGATGCCCCCGAGGACGGCCAGCAGCAATAGCGCCGCCCCCAGCGTGCCAGTCACTCCCCAGGAGGGGAGGGTGCCGAGGTCATGGAGCCTTAGCAGGATGGGCAGCGCGATGGCCAGGAGGCAGCCGAGCAGCACCCGGGCGTAGCGCCGCTGCGCCGCGTGCGGGAGGTTGGGGCGCGCCCTGCTGAGATCAGGGTCGAGGTGGATGCCCGGCCCGGGCGAGAGCCCCTCGCCCTGCACCTGCGCCATGGTGCCTTGGATGCGGTAGAGGCAGTGCGGCCCGAGGCGCTGCCGGTCCACCTCGAGGGTGGCGCCAAGGAGCGCGTTGGCGTGGCGCCGCCTAAGCTCCGCAGCCAGCAGCTCCCACAGCTCCCCAAGGTCCCCGCCCTCGGCGCCGAGGCGCACCCGGCGCTCCTGCTCCAGCACGCTCAGCCCCGCGGGGCTCTCCTCATTGGTGATGATGATTCCCCCCTTGCGGCGCGGCAGCGGCGCGGCGCCTGTGGCGAGGATCCGGGCGTGCCCCGGGCCCAGGGCGGAGGGGGCGCTTTCGTCCCCCAGGGTTACCGCCTGCCCCAGGGTGAGCGGCGCCGGGGCGTCAGCAAAGCGGTAGCGCCGCCCCCCGGCCTCGGCCTCGCCGGCCCTGCCGCCCCCCAATAGCGTGATGATGGTCCCTTCCATGCTGCCTCCTGTTGCCGCCCTGCCCTGGGGCACATTATATCCGCGCCCAAGGCGAGGGCCCTGGCCCTTGGGCTTTTGGTGCCGCCTTCGTTTAAACTGTGGGCATCCTTTTTGGCCTTGGAGGTTAGTTGCATGCTGAGGATGGTGCTTTATGGGGCGATGACCGCCGGCATACTGGTGCTGGTGGGCATCATGGGCACGCTGCTGTGCGCCCTTTCGGGGATCCAGATCGATGCCATGGGCTATGCGTCGCTTTTGGGCTTCTGCGCGATCATGGGCTTTGCCGGGTCGCTTATCTCGCTGTTTTTGTCCAAGCCGCTGTGCAAGCGCACCTATCGGGTGCAGGTCATCGATCGCCCCACCAATGAGGCGCAGCGCCTACTCGTGGACACGGTCGCGGAGTTTGCCCGGCAGTATGGGTTCAAGATGCCGGAGGTGGGGATCTACCACTCCTCAGATCCCAATGCCTTTGCCACGGGGGCCACGCGCGACGGGGCGCTGGTGGCGGTCTCCACCGGCCTTTTGGACTGCATGGACCGCGACGCGGTGCGCGGGGTGATTGGCCATGAGATGACCCACATCGAGAATGGGGACATGGTGACCATGTCGCTGCTGCAGGGGGTGCTCAACACCTTTGTCTATTTCATCTCCTTTGTGGCCTCCCAGGCGCTCGCCGGGCGCGGGCGGGGCGGATCCTCGGCCGCCACGGGGGCGCTGCTGAGGATGGTGTGCCAGGCGGTGTTCGGCTTCCTCTCCACCTTGCTCCTGATGTGGTTCTCGCGCTGGCGTGAGTACCGCGCGGACGCGGGCTCGGCACGCCTCAATGGGGCGCAGCCCATGATCAAGGCCCTCGAGGCGCTGCAGCGCTCCGCGCGCGAGGCCAGCCGCCCCCAGGGCAGGGCCTTCAGCGCCATGGCGATTAACGCCAGCCCCCTGGGCAGCCTCCTCGCCTCGCACCCGCCGCTTGAGGAGCGCATCGCGGCGCTGCGCCGCAGCGGCCTGTAGCGGCAAGCTCAAACGAGAAAGGGCGGCACCCGGTGGGGTGCCGCCCTTTTCCTTGCCGGATCCCTGGCTAGATGGAGATGTCGCTGACCTCGCTGAGCGGGACGCTGCCGTAGCCGATGAGGTTCAGGCTGGTGTTGGAGGTGTTGGTCCCCAGGGTCACCGAGCCCACGGTGGCGAACACCGAGACCGGGAGGGTCACAACCTGGCCGTCCTGGGTGCCCTGGGCGGTGATCTTGTAGGTGCCGCTCGCGAGCTTCTCGCCCGTCTCGCCGTCCATGCCGTCCCAGGAGAAGTCGAGGCTGCCCGAGCCGGCGTTGGCGGCGTACTCCGCGATCACGGAGTTGTTGGCGTCCATGACCGTGACGGAGATGTTGGAGGCGCCGTCGCCGGCGTTGATCTTCGCAACCACCGGGTTGGAGCCGTCAAAGTAGGCGCTGCTGCTGTCCACCAGCACCGAGCGGCCCACCAGGGTGGTGGCGGTGAGCGCCGAGCTCGAGGAGACCGTGTCCACGATGTCGCTCATGTTGCTGCCGATGGTGGTGAGGTTCTCCACGATCGAGAGCTGCGACATGGTGGCCACCATCTGGTTGTTGTCCACGGGGGAGCTGGGATCCTGGGCCTGCAGCTGCGTGGTCAGGAGCTTGAGGAAGTCCTCCTGGTTGAGCGCGTTGTTGGTGGTTGCCGCCTTGGCCGCCTCCGCCTGCTCATTGGCAATGTAGGCTGAGGTCTTGCCGATGGTGCTGTAGTCAAAGCTCATGTTGAACCCTCCGCTTGGCGCCTGGCGCCCTGCCCGCGTGAGGGACCTTGCCGCTCACGGGAACTGATGTCCCTTTGGTTGAAAAAACCGTACCAACATTTTAACTTTCGCCTAAGCCTGGGCAGTTGCCTGAAAACCCGAGGCTTTTTGGGGGCAGGCGGCGCCCGTCCCAAGGCAACCCTAGGCGGGGCGGCAAGGATTGCCGCTTGCGGCAAGCGGCAAGGCGGACAGGAAATCCTGTGCCGCGGCGGCAACCTCCCCGGCGCTGAGGTCGCAGATAAGCGTGCCCTCGCGGCAGAAGAGGCGCGCCTTGTCCCCCAGCGGTGACCAGCGCCAAAAGCCCTCGTCCTTGATGCCATGGTAGATGGCAAGCAGCGGCTTGCCGCTCGCGCAGGAGAGGTGCACCGCGGCGGTGTCCACGCTGATGACCGCAGCGCAGCGCTCAATGGCAGCCGCAAGGTCAAGCGGGGTGGAGGGACTGGGCAGGGTGAAGAGGCGCCCTTGGGGCAGGGCGGCGCGCACACTGTCTATGAGCTGCCGCTCGCGGGGGGGGCAGAGCAGGAACACCCCGAGGCCAAAGGACTCGCAGGCAAGACGCGCGACGGCCAGCACTGCCTCATCGCCAAGGCGGCGCTTGTTGCTGGCCCCAAGGGGGTTGATGCCCAGCACCCGCTGGCCGCCGAGCTGTGCGTCCACCGCCTCAAGGCAGGGGGCGGAGAGCAGCGGGGTGTAGCGTGGCTCGCCGGCCGCAAGCCCGCCCCTTTTGAGCAGGTCCAAAAAGAGGTCGGTGGCATGGCTGCGCCCGGGGGCGTGCAGGGGCAGGTTGACGCACCTGGCGCGGGCCTCCAGCCCTGCCACGTACTTGGGGCGCAGGGCATGGAGCAGCAGGAAGTCGCGGGGGCGAAAGCGCGGCTCGGTGGTCAGGGCGAGATCCACTCCCTGAAGGCGCTCGCCCAAGGCGCGGATCTCCTGCCGCGAGGGGCGGCGGGGGGCGGTGAGCACCGTGTCAAAGTGCAGGCAGTCCCGGTAGATTGCCTCGAGGTTGGGCGGGCAGATCACCGCAAGTTTCATCTTGGGCACCTGCGCGCGCAGCTCACGGTAGAGGCAGGTCATCACCTCGGTGTCGCCGAGCTTGCCGTCGAGCTTTAGCACCAGCGCCTGCTGGAGGGCATGGAAGTTAAAGGCGGCGGGGTCGCCTGCGGGGGTGAAGTCGTGGGCGAATCGCGCGAGATGGAACCTCACGCCATCGCGCAGGAGGAAAAAGGCAGATTTTAATGACATGGGATCGAGCCTGCTATCCTAGTTTAGTGAGGGATCGGGCCTGCTGGCAGGGATGGGTGCCATCCTAGCAAGGATCGGCCCTAAGACCAAGCGCTGTCCACTGGCCCGGGCAGGGCGGGCCGGGTTTCACCGAGGACCATGGCCAGGGCGCCCCCGGGGGGCTTGCTGGCTTTTGCATTGAGGATCCCTATGCCCTGTGCTTTGCCCTCATCTACCTTATTGACCACCAGGATGATGCCCCCTGGCTGTTGGGGACGGGAAATGCCCTCATGACTTGCTGCCTGCGCCTGGCGAGGTTTGTGGACATAGGCAAGCTTGCCTTTGGTCAGTCCCTGGTCAAGAATGCCGAGGTGGTATGGATTCAAAGCAATTGCCTCAGCCATTCGCAGTAATTCAGGATGGTGCGGCTGTGCAAGATGGCCGAGGTGCAGGTGCGCTACTTTGCCTATGAGGGAGTCCTAAAATGCGCCTGGCAGCTGGTCGAATGGGATCAAAAGTAGGCGGCAGCGCTGCCTAGGGGCGGGGGTGGGGCAGGCGCCCTGGCCGCAGGGGCTTTCCCCACGGTTTCAAAGGGATAAAAAAAAGTCCCGCCCCCAGGGGGCGGGACCATTTTAGGTTCCTGATGGCAGGAGATTACTTCTTGCTGTCTTCCATGGACTTGATCAGCTCGAGCACCTTGTTGGAGTAGCCGATCTCGTTGTCGTACCAGGACACCAGCTTGACGAAGTTGTCGGTCAGCGCGATGCCGGCCTTCTCGTCGAAGATGGAGGTGCGGGTGTCGCCGAGGAAGTCGGAGGAGACCAGCGGCTCGTCGGTGTAGCCGAGGATGCCCTTCATGCTGCCCTCGGAGGCTTCCTTGATGGCGTCGCAGATGGCCTTGTAGGAGGCACCGGTCTTGAGGGTGCAGGTCAGGTCAACCACGGAGACGTCGAGGGTCGGAACGCGGATCGACATGCCGGTCAGCTTGCCGTTGAGCTCAGGGATGACCTTGCCCACGGCCTTGGCGGCACCGGTGGTGGAGGGGATGATGTTGGCGGCAGCGCCACGGCCACCACGCCAGTCCTTCATGGACGGGCCGTCGACGGTGCGCTGGGTGGCGGTGGTCGAGTGGACGGTGGTCATGAGGCCGAGCTCAATGCCGAACGCGTCGTTGACGACCTTGGCCAGCGGGGCCAGGCAGTTGGTGGTGCAGGAGGCGTTGGAGACGATGTCCTGGCCGGCATAGGTCTTGTCGTTCACGCCGACGACGAACATCGGGGTCGCGTCCTTGGAGGGGGCGGACATCACGACGCGCTGGGCGCCGGCGGCAATGTGCGCGCGGGCCTTCTCGTCGGTGAGGAACAGGCCGGTGGACTCAACCACATACTTGGCGTCCACGTCGCCCCACTTGAGGTCGGCGGGGTTCTTCTCGGCGGTCACGCGGACGGTGTTGCCGTTGACGACCAGGTTGCCATCCTTGACCTCGACCTTGCCATTGAAGGTGCCGTGCATGGTGTCGTACTTGAGCATGTAGGCCATGTAGTCAGGCGGGAGCAGATCGTTGATGCCGACCACCTGGATGCCCAGCTCCGGGCGGAGGATGGAGGCGCGGAACACGAAACGACCGATGCGGCCAAAGCCGTTGATGCCAACTTTAATAGTCATGTGAAATCACCTTGAGTCTACTAGGGATTGGGAAAATTGACGCCAAGGATGTTACACCGCGCACCGCCTTTTTTCAAGTTCAGGCGTCTCGCGCGCGCGAAAAAAAGCGCCTCATTTGGTTTTTGCGCCCCTTGGGATTAGAATTGGGCGAGGCCGCACCCAAGTTGGCGGCACCCGCTTGTTTTTGAGGTTCCATCGCCATGATCGATCCCGAGGCCCTGGCCGCGCGGCGCGGCATCGCCAGCAGCTACCTGGACGTCCATTGCCAGCAGGTGGAGATCCCCGCCTCGAACCGCCTCAACGCCCTGCGCTGCATGGGCTACCCCCTCGATGACGGGGCCGCCCTCAAGGCCATGGTGGACGCCGAGGAGGAGCGCTCCTGCGTGGAGATGCTCGACCCTGTGCAGGTCATCAACGACGATGACCGCCCGGTGGTGCTGGTCAGGACCCCCGCAGATCTGGGCGAGGAGGCCGCCTTCTCCTACACCCTCACCCTCGAGGGTGGCGAGGTCCTGCGCGGCGAGTGCCCGCTCTATGAGCTGGAGATTGCCTCCTACCGCACGGTCTGCGGCGTTGAGTACGACACCCGCCGCCTCTACCTCACCCGCCTGCCCATCCCCCATGGCTACCACAGCCTCACGGTGCGGGTGGTGGACGGGGAGCGCACCCTGGAGTCCACGCGGATGAGCCTCATCCGCACCCCGACCCGCTGCTACGAGCCGGAGTTCATCCATGAGGGCGGCAAGGTCTGGGGGGTGAGCGTGCAGCTCTACGCGCTGCGCTCGAAGACCAACTGGGGCATCGGCGACTTCCATGACCTGCAGCGCCTGTTGCGCGGCATCGCCCGCCTCGGCGGCCAGTTCGTGGGCCTCAACCCGCTGCACGCGGGCTACCCGGCCAACCCCGATCCCGACATGGTCAGCCCCTACTCGCCCTCCTCGCGGCGCTGGCTGAACGTCATCTACATCTGCGTCGAGGACGTGCCTGAGTTCCGCGACTGCCGCGCCGCGGTCGACCTCGTCGCCTCCAACGCCTTCCAGCAGCGCCTGAGGGCCCTGCGCGACCGCGAGTACGTTGACTACCGCAAGGTGCTCGAGCTCAAGCTGCAGGTGCTGCGCATGGCCTACAACCACCAGCGGGTGGGGGACCGGCGCACCCTGCGCGGCCGCAGCTTCAACGACTTCGTGGAGCAGGGGGGCACCGCCCTGCTTGACATGGCCACCTACGATGCCCTGCAGGCCTCGCTCTACGCCCAGGGCAAGGTCGCCCCGGGCTGGCAGGACTTCCCCAGCGAGTACCAGAACAGCGCCTCGCCCTTCACCGAGCAGTGGCGCGAGGAGCACCTCGAGGAGGTGATGTTCCACTGCTACCTGCAGTTCATCGCCCATGAGCAGTTCTGCGAGGGGCGGGCGATCGCCGAGCGCGAGCACATGGTCATCGGCGCCTACCGCGACCTCGCGGTGGGGGTGGCCTCGGGCTCCTGCGACGTGTGGGGCGACCACCGCCAGGTCTACAGCCGCACCGCCACCCTGGGCTGCCCGCCCGACCCGCTCGGGCCGCTCGGCCAGTCCTGGGGCCTGTGCGCGCTGGACCCCCGGGCGCTGCGCCGCTCGCGCTACGAGCCGCTCATCGATCTCTACCGCGCCAACATGGAGGCCTGCGGGGCGCTGCGCATCGACCACGCCGCGGGGCTGTACCGCCTGTGGTGGCTGCCCGGCGGGCGCCCGGCCTCGGACGGGGCCTACGTGGCGCAGCCCATGCACGACCTTTTGGGCATCATCGCCCTTGAGTCGCAGCGGCACCAGTGCCTCATCATCGCCGAGGATCTCGGCACCATTCCCCAGGAGCTGCGCGACGGCCTTGACCGCGCCGGCGCCTTCAGTTACAAGCTGTTCTTCGGCGAGATTGCCGCGGACGGCGGCTACATCGCCCCGCAGGACTACGCGCCCCACGCCATGGCGGCGCTGACCACCCATGACATGCCCACCCTCTGCGGGTGGTGGGGCTGCGCGGATCTCACCCTGGGCGAGAAGCTCGGGCTCTACACCGCCGCGCAGGCCAAGCAGCTCGCGGCCGACCGCGAGGTGAGCAAGCAGCGCATCCTCGACAGCGTCCACGGCCTTGGCAACGCCACCCCGGGCCTGCCGCGCCGCGCCGCGGAGCTGCCCAGGATGACCGAGTCGCTCGCCGTCTCGCTGCAGGTGCACATGTGCCGCAGCGCCTGCCGCCTGTACAGCGCCCAGCTCGAGGACTTCACGGGGGTGGAGAAGCCGGTCAACGTGCCCGGCACCTTCCGCGAGTACCCCAACTGGCGGCGCAAGCTCACCCAGAACCTCGAGGACATCCTCAACGATCCCGGGGTCATTGCCCTTTGCAAGGCGATGACCGAGGCGCGACGCGCCTGACCTGACGAACAAAGCAAAGCAAACGGAGGCTAACATGCTGATCGACGAACTGAACACCGCGAAGCTCACCAAGCCCTTTGAGGTCCTTGGCCTGCAGCCCAATGGCCGGGGCGGCCAGTACCTCAAGGCCTGGCTGCCGGGCGCCTCGGCTGTCACGGTCTACCCGCTCAAGGGCGGCCCTGCCATCTGCACGCTCGACTGTACCTGCCAGGACGGGTTGTTCGAGAAGGATCTCCCGGACATCAAGGAGCCCTTCCACTACAAGTTTGCGGTCACCTACGCGCTCTCCACGGTGGAGGTCATCGATCCCTACCAGTTCCGCGACGAGGCCTTCTACGGCCTCTCGACCATGAACGAGAACCCGGCCAACATCTACAAGACCCTCGGCGCCCACCTCATCGAGGTGGAGATTGACGGGGTCAAGGTCAAGGGCACCAAGTTCGCGGTCTACGCCCCCTCGGCCACCTGCGTGAGCGTGATCGGCGACTTCAACTTCTGGGACGGCCGCCGCCACCCCATGGCGCGCAGCATGATGGGCCACTGGGTGCTCTTCGTCCCGGGCCTCGGCGCCGGCCAGCGCTACAAGTTCGAGATCAAGGATCCCAACGGCAACCGCCTCCCGCACAAGTCCGACCCAGTCGGCTTCTACCACGAGCAGTACCCTTCCTTCGCCTCCATCATCTCCGACCACACCGCCTACCAGTGGCACGACCAGGACTGGGTCAAGTCGCAGCTCAACAACAAGCTTGAGCAGCCGATGTCGATCTACGAGGTGCACCTTGCCTCCTGGAAGCGCAAGGATGACGGCTACTCGCTCTCCTACCGCGAGCTCGCGGTCGAGCTGGTGGGCTACTGCAAGAAGATGGGCTACACCCACATCGAGCTGATGCCGGTGATGGAGCACCCCTTCTCGGGCTCCTGGGGCTACCAGCCCACGGGCCTCTTCGCCCCCACCTCGCGCTTTGGCGGCATCGACGACTTCAAGTACTTCGTCGACTGCGCCCACCAGAACAACATCGGCGTGATCCTCGACTGGGTGCCCGCGCACTTCCCGACCGACGCCCATGGCCTCGCCCGCTTTGACGGCACCACCGTCTACGAGTACGAGGATCCGCGCCGTGGGTGGCACCCGGACTGGAACTCCCTCATCTATGACTTCGGCCGCGACACGGTGCGCCGCTTCCTCATCGCCTCGGCCCTGGTGTGGCTCGACTACTACCACATCGACGGCCTGCGCGTGGACGCGGTGGCCTCCATGCTCTACTGGGACTACTCCCGCAAGGAGGGCGAGTGGGTGCCGAACGTCGATGGCGGCAACACCAACTACGAGGCCATCAGCTTCCTCAAGTGGTTCAACGAGGAGGTCTACCGCAACTACCCGCACTGCCTGACCATCGCCGAGGAGTCGACCGCCTTCACCGGCGTCTCGCGCCCCACCTACTCGGGCGGCCTGGGCTTTGGCTTCAAGTGGAACATGGGCTGGATGCACGACTCCCTCGAGTACATGAGCCTCGACCCCTACTTCCGCAAGTACCACCACGGCGAGATGTCCTTCTCGATGATTTACGCCTACAACGAGAACTTCATCCTCTCCATCTCCCACGACGAGGTCACCCACGGCAAGCACTCGCTGCTCTACAAGATGCCGGGCGACGAGTGGCAGCAGGCCGCGAACCTGCGCGCCTACCTCGGCTACCAGTACGCGCACCCGGGCAAGAAGCTCAACTTCATGGGCACCGAGTTCGGCCAGGGCTCCGAGTGGAACCACGACGGCCAGCTCGAGTGGTGGCTGCTGCAGTTTGACAAGCACCACGGCCTGCAGAACCTGGTCTCCGACCTCAACCACTTCTACCGCAACGAGCCGGCGCTGTTCCGCTATGACTACGATCCGCAGGCCTTCCGCTGGCTGGACGTCAACGATGCCGAGCACAGCATCTTCGCGATGATGCGCAGCATCCCCGATGATCCGGACGGCGAGGTGATCGCGGTGTCGAACTTCACCCCGGTGCCCTACAAGGGCTACCGCCTCGGCGTGCCCACCCCGGGCACCTACGAGGTGGTCTTCAACACCGACGACAGCAAGTACTGGGGCTCGGGCTTCAACCTCGGCTCCGACCGCTTCGAGGCCAGCAACATCTCCTGGCACAGCCTGTTCCACTCGATTGTCATCGACCTCCCGCCCCTGGCCACGGTCTTCATCAAGAAGGTCCGCGAGGCCGCCAAGCCCGCCCCGGCCCCCAAGGCCGAGCCGCTGGCCGCGCCGAAGCCTGAGGTGAAGGCTGAGCCCAAGCCTGAGGTGAAGGCCGAGCCCAAGCCTGAGGTGAAGGCCGAGCCCAAGCCTGAGGTGC
>JAILEI010000088.1 GCA_024688225.1 Succinivibrionaceae bacterium | reverse complement strand
CTCGCCGCCAGCACCGCGGCGCTGTGCCTGGCCCATGGCCTCGGCACCGCGCCGAGCCTGCAGGCCGCGTCCGACCTGCTCTCCGGCGAGGGCTTTGAGGTGGACGATCCCGCAGGCGTGGGCATCACCGCGCGCGCGCTGCTGCCCAAGGGCGGCGCGGACGCCGACGCTGGGCGGCGGATCCTCGCCATTGACTACGGCCTGCTCACCGATCCCTGGCTGGCCTATGAGCGCGCCCTCGCCACCGATCCCGCCCTGCCCGGCAAGGATGGCGACTCGCTGCGCCTCGACCTGCTCTGCAGCATCGACCACCTCGGGCAGGCCTGCCTTGAGGCCGGCCGCATGCTTGAGCGCGGGGAGGGCTGCGCCCAGGCCGATCCCGGCGCGGCGCGCCACTACTACCAAAGGGCCATGCTCACCGGCGCCCCCGGGGCCGAGGCACTGCTGCGGCGCCTCGGGGACGATCCCGCCTAGGCGCAAAAGGGCCCTGGCGCCAAGGCGCCAGGGCCCTTCCTGAACTGCCCCGCTCCCCCTAGGGGCGCACCGGATCCCCCTTGAAGATGGCCTTCCAGTCCGCCTTGATGGAGACCGGGATCCAGCCCTCGCGCTCGCAGTCCGCCCGGAACTTCTGGTGCTCCCTGACCTCCAGGCCACGCCCGGGATCATCGGCGATGATCATGAATGAGAGGCCCGGGTGCCTGGGGTTGGCGGCCACCAGGGTGGCGACACTGGAGTCCCCGGGGCTGTTGCCAAAGGCCAGCACCGGGTACTCCCCCACCTCGCGCGCCAGGGCCAGGGCCTTGGCGGCATTGATGTTGGAGCGCTCCACCTTGCCCCCCATCAGCAGCCGCTCGCCCGCGCCTAGCGGATGGGTGCTGGGATTGCCCTGCGGGTCACCGGAGTAGGCAAGCTCGTTGTCCGAGCCGATCACCTGCGCGGGCGGGATGCCCAGCGCCCCCACGGCCAGGTGGCGCGCCATGAGGCGCTCCGAGCCGCTGAGCACGTAGATCCTGAAGCCCTGCCCCCTGAGGTAGGAGACCACCTCCAGCATGGGCAGGAAGAAGGTGTCGCGCAGCCGCAGGCCCGGGCGCCCCGGCACCTCGCGCTCCCCCACCTCGTCCACGAGGCGCAGGTAGTCCTCGACGGTGAGTCCCGCGAATGCGTCGCTCGCCAGGGCAACGGTAGTGGCGTCAAAGGCCGGGTTGGCCTTGCCGTTCCTAATCTGCCCTTGCAGCTCCAGGGCCCGCCGCTGGGAGCGCCTCTCCACCGGCCGCACATAGCCAGGGCGTTCGGTGGCGCGGTGGATGAACAGCATCTTGAAGTAGTTGGCGGGCGTGAGCTCGCTCAGCAGGGTGCCATCGAGGTCAAAGACGGCGATGCGCTCCTCAGGCGGGATGTACCCCGGGCCGCCCTCGTCGGTCGCGGCCCCGACAAAGGCCACCAGCCGTGACTTGGCCGCGGACGAGTCCTCCCAGAGGGACAGCGGATCCGCGCCCGGGCGGGCCTGGCAGCCCCCCAGCGCCAGGGAGAGCAGCAGCGCGGCAAGCAGCGCCGCCCCCGCGCGCCAGGCACCCCTATCATTAATGCGTCCTGCCATGGCCTACTGCCCCTGCCTGATGGCCACCCCGGGCCCGAAGACCGTCTTCCAGTCATCCTTCATCGAGATGGGCACGAAGCCGTGCTCGGCGCAGAGCTCGCGCATCCGCCCCTCATCCACGGGGTTGCCGAGCTCACGCTCAGGATCGTCATGGATCACCATGAAGGCGAGGGCCGGCCCCTGGCCGCCGAGGGTGTACTCGAACATGCTGGTGTCACCCACGCTGTTGCCAAAGGCCAGCACCGGGCGCTTGCCAATCTCGGTGGCGATGGAGAAGACCTTGTTCAGGCCGTTGTTGTAGGTGGCCATCTCCTTGCCCAGCACCACCCGCTCGCCGGGCTTGGGGGTATATTCCACGCCCTTGGCCTTGCCCTGCCCCGTGGCGACCACCCGGGGGTCCGCGCCAATCACGTTGCGGGGCGGGAGGTCCACCTTGCCCGCGAGGATGCCGCGGGCCGTGGGCCGGGTCGAGCCGGTGACCACGAAGATCTCAAACCCGTGGCCCTGAAGGTAGGAGATCACCTCGAGCATGGGCTTGTAGAAGGCGTCGCCGCGCACCATCCCCTCATAGCCGCCGGGGGCGGCGTCGAGGTAGCGGCGCACCCAGTCCCGCACCTCATCATAGGTCATCCCCGCGGTGGAGGCGGCGTTGGCGGCCATCGACTCCGCGGTCGGGACGTGCTTGCCCTTGCCGGACCACTCTGCCTCCGTGCGGCGCGCCACCTGGCGCACCGCCTTGCTGGCCCGGGGCGAGAGCTCCGGGTCGCGGAGCGTGCGCTGGACCATCAGGTAGGGATCCGTGTAGCAGGGATCGGTCTCGGTGAAGAGGGTGCCGTCGAGGTCAAAGACCGCGACGCGATCCGCGGGGCGGATGTACCCCGGGCCGCCCTCGGTGACCGCGGCGGTGACAAAGTCCTCGAGGCGCTGGCGCGACGGCGCGCCCTGCTCCCAGAGGGTGAGCGCGCCCCCTGAGGCGGCTGGGGACTCACTCTGGCATCCCGAGAGCGGGATGGCGGCAATCATGGCCGCCAGCACGGCGGCACGGAGGGAAGAAAGCTTGTTCATGTAATCCTCGCTTGGGGCCTAGGGCCGGTCAAGGGTGACGCCGTCACCGTAGATGGTCTTCCAGTCATCGCGCATGGAGATGGTGAACCACCCATGCCCCTCACCCTTCTTCCTGACCTTCCCGGCATAGTCGGCGTTGCCGTACTCGCGCTCGGTGTCATCGGCCAGGAGCGTGAAGGAGAGCGCCGGGTAGCGCTCGCCGGAGGCCACGTAGTCAAGCATCGCGTCGTCGCCGGAGCTGTTGCCAAAGGCCAGCACCGGGCGCTTGCCAATCTCGGTGACGATGTGCTCGACCTTGTTGAAGCGCAGCATCTTGACGCGGGTATCATCCCCCAGCTCCAGGGTGTCGGTGCGCTTGAAACTGTAGTGGCGGTCGCCCTCGGCCTGGCCGCTGGCCCTGAGCTCGGGATCGGTGCCGATGATCTGCCAGGGCGGGACGCCCAGCGAGTCATCGATGATGGTGCGGGCCTGGAAGCGGTTGGTGCCGGTGATCACGTAGATGGTGAACTTGTTGGCCTTGAGGTAGTCAATGAGCTCGAGCATCGGGCGGTAGATGGCATTCCGGTAGTCAAGGCCCCGGTAGCCCGGGACGGGCTTGCCCAGGTAGTCGCGGGTGAGGGCCTGCAGCTGCTCAATGCCCATCCCCTCGAAGACCGAGGTGAAGGCCGGGTCGTCAGGCTGGGTCTTGGGCGGGGTGCCGGTCTCCACGGCGTGGCGGATGGCGAGGGCCACCTCGCGCTCGTGGGGGGTGGCCCGATCCTTGTAGGCCGGGTGGTCGAGCACCCAGCTGGCGAAGATCATGAGGTCAATGTAGGTCGGGGTCTCGCAGCGCAGGGTGCCGTCCATGTCGAAGACGGCAATCCGGTCCGCCTCGGGGATGAAGTCCGGGTTGGCGGGATCGGTCACCATGCCCATGTACCCCACCAGCGCCGCGGGCGCCGCGGCGCTGTCGGTCCAGGAGGCAAAGGGGGCGGCGGGCGGGGCGCTTTGCGACTGGCACCCGGCAAGCGCCACCGCCACGAGGCAGGCCGTGCCCAGCACCGCCATGCGGCACTCCCTGGCAAACTTGTTCATCTGCATGCTATACAGCTCCTACTAGCTCACGGGACGGGCCCGCATTGACCCCGGCGCCTTGGCCGGGCATTTGCGGATTGTATCACTAGGGGCGCTAGCGCACGGGGACCGCGCCCCAAGATGTGATCGCTTTCACTGCGCCAGGGGGATGGAGAGGGTGAAAATTGCCGGGAAGTCCTCGCTGGAGGAGAGCTCCAGGCGCCCCTGGTGCACCTTGGCGACGGCATTGACCACCGCGAGCCCGAGGCCGGTGCCGTTGGACTTGGTGGTGAAGAAGGGCTCGAAAATCCGCTCGCGGATCCCATCTGGCACCGGCGGGCCGTCATCGGCCACCTCAAACTCGGCGAAGCCCCCCGCCCTGCGCACCGTGACCAGCACATGGGGCGCGCCCGCCTCGGCGGCATTGGCGGCCAGGTTGCTGATCGCGCCGGTGAGCGCCACCTCGTTGCCGATGATCTCAAGGCCCTCCTCGACCTCCGCGGCAATCTCACTGCCGTGCTTCTCCACACTGGGGGTGACATTGGCGAGGATCTTGGCCATGAGATCGGAGACCTTAAGTCGCGCGACGGTCTGGTCGTTGGAGCGGGCGTAGAGCAGGATGTCGCCAATCTGCGCCTCGAGGGCCTCGAGGCGGGAGACCAGCTTCCGCTGGAACTGGGCGCGCGCGGCGGGGGCCAGCTTCGGGTTGCCGAGGTTGGCCGCGTAGAGCATCGCCGCGGACAGCGGGGTGCGGATTTGGTGGGCGAGGCTGGCCGCCATGCGCCCCAGCGAGGAGAGGCGCTCCATGTGCGAGAGCTTGTCCTGCAGGGCACGGGTGTCGGTGAGGTCGGTGATCTGCACCAGCTGCCCGTGCGCGAGCGGGCAGGTCGCCACGCTCAGCCGCCGCCCGTCGCGGGTGGAGATCTCGTGGCCGTCGTCCTTGCGGGGGCGGAAGACCTCACGGATCACCCGCACCCAGGGCAGCCCCTCGAGGCGCTCCTCGCCGAGCAGGGTGAGCGCGCTGTGGTTGGCACGCACGATGGTCCCCCGCTCGTCAATGACGATGATCGCGGCGGGGACCCGCTCGAAGACCTCCTGCAGCAGCCCCTCCTGCTCGGCGGGCATGTCAGTACTTGAAGACCGGGATCTGGGCGCCCTTGAACACCCTCAGGATGATCTCGGCAACCTCCTTGGTCTGGTAGGCCTTGAGCAGCTTCTGGTAAAGCGGGTTGCCCTTGTCGTCCTCGCGCACCGCGATGATGTTCACGAAGGGGTTCTCGTCGCCCTCGCCCTGCTTCTCGATGTAGATGGCGTCGCGCTGCGGGATGAGGTTGTTGTCCACCGCGTAGTTGCTGTTGACCACCGCCGCGGCCACGTCGGGCAGGAGGCTGACGGTGTTGGCGGCGTCGACCTCATAGAACTTGATGTGCCGGGGGTTGTCGGTGATGTCGCGCACCTCGGGGACGAAGCCCTTCTTGGGATCGACCTTGATGATGCCGGCGGTCTCGAAGAGCTTGAGCGCGCGGCCGCCGTTGGTGGGATCGTTGGGGATGGCGATGGTGTCGCCGTCCTTGAGCTCGTCAAGGCTCTTGATCTTCTGGGAGAAGACGGACAGCGGGGCGATGATGGTCGGGGCCAGCGCCGCCAGCTTGTAGCCGTTCTCCTTGTTCTGGTGGCGCAGGAAGGCGATGTGCTGGAAGGTGTTGAGGTTGATCTCGCCGTCATTGAGGGCGCGGTTGGGCAGCGTGTAGTCGGCGAACTTCACCAGCTCGAGGGTCACCCCCTCCTTCTTGAGCTGGTCGGCGACATACTCCCACTGCTCGTTGTTCTCGCCCACCACGCCAAGCTTGATGGTCTCGTCGGCCAGCGCGGACGGGGAAAGCGACAGTGAGGCCGCGGCGGCGAGCGCCAGCAGCAGCTGCTTGTGGATGCCGTGAAGCATGTTGTTCTCCTTTGGGGGCAGTGCCCCAGGGTAGGTGCAATGGCGCCGGGGGACATCCCGGCGATGGCGTAAATCTATGGCCCTTGGGGCGGGCTGTCAAGGGCGGGGGGGGCGGCGGCCGGCCAAATTTGCGGTCGCCGCCCCATTTTGGTGCTAGTGCTCGAAGACCGGGATCTCGGCGCCGCGGGAGACTCTGGTGATGATCTCCGCGACCTCGGGGATCTGGTAGGCCTTGACCACGGCATCATAGAGCGGGTTGCCGAGGTCGCTGCGGCGGACGGCGATGACGTTGACGTAGGGGTTATACATCCAGTCACCGGCATTCCCGACCCCGTCGAGGCTGATGGCGTCCCTGGCGGGATCGAGGCCGTGCTCGACGGCGTAGTTGCCATTGACCGCCGCCACGGCCACCCGGTCGAGCATGGCCGCGGTCTGCGACGCATCCATCTCGCGGAAGTCCAGGCGCAGCGGGTTGCCCGTGACATCGGCGACCGTGGGGGTGCTGCTGGCGCCGCTGCTAAGCATGATGAGGCCCGCCTCCTCGAGCAGCCGCAGCGCGCGGGCCTCGTTGGTGGGATCGTTGGGGATGGCAATCACGGCGCTGTCCTGCAGCTCCGAGAGATCCCGGACCTTGCTTGAGTACAGGCCCATCGGGGAGATGATGGTCGGCGCCAGGGCCTCGATCTCGTAGCCGTTCTCTATGCAGTCGCGCTCGAGGAAGGCGCGGTGCTGGAAGGCGTTGAGGTCAATCTCATGCGCCACCAGGGCGCGGTTGGGCTCGCGGTAGTCGCTGAACCTCACGATCTCAAGCGTGATGCCGTCTACCGCGAGGCGCTGGGCCACCAGCTCCCACTGCTCCTGGTGCTCGCCCACCACCCCCAGGCGCACCAGGCGCTCCCCATCGGGCTCCGCGCTGGCGGCCAGGGGCAGGGCCAGGGCAGCCAGGAACAAACAAGCAACCCGCATAAAATTAAGCCCCATATGGAACCTCCCGTGTTATTTTTTATTGATTATACACGATCTTTTCAGTCCATAAGACGGACCACAACGCCCCCGCGGCACGGGGGCGGCGGCACCTAGTGGGTGGTGCGCTTGATGATGAGGTTGCCCACCCGCTGGATCACGCTCACCATCACCAGGATCACCACCACGGTGACATAGGTGACGTCAGTCTGGCCGCGCTGGTGGCCGTAGCGGATGGCGAAGTCGCCGAGCCCGCCGCCGCCAATCGCGCCCGCCATGGCGGTGAGGCCGATGAGGCTGATGGCGGTGATCTGGGTGACGCGCACGATGTTGGGGATGCTCTCCTTGAGGTAGACGCGGAAGATGATCCCGAGGGGCGAGAGGCCCATGCTCTGCGCCGCCTCGATGAGGCCGCGGTCAATGCTGGCGAGCGCGCTCTCCACCTGCCGGGAGAAAAAGGGCACCGTGCCCACCACCAGCGGCACCATCGCCCCGGTGGTGCCGATGGCGGTGCCGGTGATGAGCCGCGAGACCGGGATCAGCGCCGCGAGCAGGATCACGAAGGGGATGGAGCGGAAGATGTTGATGGTGCGGTCGAGCACGGCAAAGCACACCCGGTGCTCGAGGATGTCCCCCTCGCGGGTGACGATCAGCATCACCCCGAACACCACCCCGAGCACAAAGGCAATCCCGCCCGAGACCACCATCATGTAGACGGTCTGCCACAGCGAGATCCACAGCTCGTCGAGCTTGGGGATGACATGGGGGATCAGGGCATTAATCAGCTCTTGCATTCTTGCAGCACCTCCACCCTGACGTTGCGCTCCCTGAGGTAGGCAAAGGCCCCCTCCACCCGCTCGGTGGGGCCGGTGAGGATCCCCACCGTGCCGCCAATGGGCGAGTCGCCGATGAGCTCAACGTCGGCAAAAAGGATGTTCATCACCAGGCCATAGCGGGCGGTGATGGTGGAAATCAGCGGCTCGCTCACCCCCGGCCCGGTGTAGGAGAAGCGCACCAGGCGCTCGTCCGGCCTGAGACTGAGCGTGCCCGAGGCGGCGAGCAGGTCGGCCTTGGAGAGGTTCGAGGCCGCGCCCACGAAGTCGCGGGTGACCTTTTCGCGGGGGCTGGAGAAGACCTTGAGCACCGGCCCCTGCTCCACGAGGCGCCCCTGCTCCATCACGGCAACCCGCGAGCAGATGCTCTTGACCACCGCCATCTCGTGGGTGATCACCACGATGGTGAGCCCGAGGTCGGCGTTGAGGCTGCGCAACAGCGCGAGGATCTCCTGGGTGGTGGTCGGGTCGAGCGCCGAGGTGGCCTCGTCGCAGAGCAGGATCTTGGGATCGGTGGCGAGGGCGCGGGCGATGGCCACGCGCTGCTTCTGGCCGCCCGAGAGCTCGGAGGGGTAGGCCGCGGCGCGCCCCTCGAGGTCGACGCGCCTGAGCAGCCCGCGGGCCTTTTGCTCCATCTGCTCGCGGGGGATCTTGCGGTACTGCAGCGGGAAGATCACGTTCTCGAGCACGGTGCGCGAGGGCATGAGGTTGAAGTGCTGGAAGATCATGCCCATGCCGCGGCGCACCTCGCGCAGCCGCGCGGGGCTGAGCGCGGTCAGCTCGAGGCCGCCCACCTCGACCGTGCCCGAGGTGGGCCGCTCCAGGAGGTTGATGCAGCGCACCAGGGTGGACTTGCCCGCCCCGGAGAAGCCGATGACCCCGAAGATCTCGCCATCGTTGATCTCAAGCGACACGTCCCGCACCGCGTCGATGCGCTCCTTGCCCCGGGTGAAGGACTTGGAGACATGGGAGAGCCTAATCACGCCTCACTCCCTAGCCCACGAAGCGCCGGGCGTTGCGGAAGAGGCGCATCCACGGGCTGTCCTCGCCCCAGCCCTCAGGGTGCCAGGAGTTGGCCACAGTGCGCGCCACGCGCTCCGGGTGCGGCATCAGGATGGTGAAGCGCCCGTCGGGGGTGGTCACCGAGGTGATGCCGTGCGGGGAGCCGTTGGGGTTGAGCGGGTAGGTGGAGGCCACCGACCCGCGGTGGTCGACAAAGCGCACCGCCACCAGGCCCGCGTCCTCGAGGGCGCGCAGGCTGTCGGCGTCGGCAAACTCGGCGCGGCCCTCGCCGTGGGAGACGGCGATGGGCAGCATCGAGCCCGCCATGCCCTCCAGCAGCACCGAGGGGCTCTGCTCCACCCGCACCTCGACAAAGCGCGCCTCAAAGCGCTCGGAGAGGTTGGTGACAAAGCGCGGCCAGGCGGCGGCGCCCGGGATGAGGTCGCGCAGCGTGGCAAGCATCTGGCAGCCGTTGCACACCCCGAGGGCAAAGGTGTCGGGGCGGGCAAAGAAGGCGCCGAAGGCGTCGGTGGCCCGCTGCGAGAGCAGGATGGTCTTGGCCCAGCCCTCGCCGGCGCCCAGCACGTCGCCGTAGGAGAAGCCGCCGCAGGCGGCGAGGCCCGCGAAGCCCTCGAGGGTGGTGGCCCCGGAGAGGATGTCGCTCATGTGCACGTCCACCGCGGTGAAGCCGGCGCGGTCAAAGGCCGCGGCCATCTCGGAGGCGGAGTTGATGCCCTCCTCGCGCAGGATCGCCACCTTGGGGGCGGTGCCGGCGCGCACGAAGGGCGCCGCCACGTCCTCGAGCGGGCTGAAGGTCAGGCAGGCCGAGAGCCCCGGGTCGGAGTCGTCGCTCTTGAGCGCCATCTCCTCGCGGGCGCACTGCGGGTTGTCGCGCAGCTCCTGCATGGCGGTGGTGGTCTCGGCCCAGATGGCGCGAAGCCTGCCGCGCGGCTCGTTGATGAGGTCGCGCCCGTCGCGGGTGATGACGATGCGGTCATCGTCGCGCAGGGTGCCGATGACAAAGGAGCAGCTGGCGAGGCCGTGGCCCGAGAGGATGTTCATCACCTGCTCCTCGGACTCCTGGGTCACCTGCAGCACCGCGCCCGGCTCCTCGGCAAAGAGCGCGCCGAGGGTGTCGCGCCCCAGGGTCTCGGTGCGCGCCTCGAGGCCCACGTGCCCGGCGAAGGACATCTCGCAGAGGGTGGCGAACAGGCCGCCGTCGGAGATGTCATGGTAGGCGAGCAGCAGGTCGCGGGAGTTGAGGAACTGCACCGCGTCGAAGAGGCCCTTGAGGCGCAGCGGCTCGTCAAGGTCGGGGCAGGTGTCGCCGAGCTGGCGGTAGGCCTGCGCGAGGGCCGAGCCGCCGAGGCGGTTGCGGCAGTTGCCGAGGTCCACGTAGATGAGCGAGGTCTGGCCATGGTCAGTGCGCAGCTGCGGGGTGAGCACCTTGCGGATGTCGGTCACCGGCGCGAAGGCGCTCACCACCAGGGAGAGCGGCGAGGTGACGCTATGCTGCCGCCCGTCCTGCTCCCAGGTGGTGCGCATCGACATCGAGTCCTTGCCCACCGGCACCGAGATGCCGAGGGCCGGGCAGAGCTGCATGCCCAGGGCGCGCACCGCCTCGTAGAGGCCGGCGTCCTCGCCCGGGTGGCCGCTGGGGGCCATCCAGTTGGCGCTCAGGCGCACCTGCGAGAGCTCCTGGATCGGGGCGGCGGCGATGTTGGTCACCGCCTCGGCGATGGCGAGGCGCGCCGAGGCCGCGTGGGAGAGCAGCGCCACCGGGGCGCGCTCGCCAATGGCGGCGGCCTCGCCCTCGTAGGAGTCAAAGGAGGCCGCGGTCACCGCCACGTCGGCAACCGGCACCTGCCAGGGGCCGACCATCTGGTCGCGGGCCACGAGGCCGCTGACGCTGCGGTCGCCGATGGTGATGAGGAAGGTCTTCTCGGCAACGGAGGGCATGCGCAGCACCCGCTCCGCCGCCTCGGGGACGCGGATGCCGTCGGCGCAGAAGGGCGCGGACTTGGGGCGCAGCGCCTGCACGTCCTTGTGGGTGCGCGGGGGCTTGCCCAAAAGCAGGTCCAGCGGCAGGTCGATGGGGGTGTTGCCAAAGTGGCGGTCATGGAGCACCACCCGCCGCTCGGCGGTGGCGGTGCCGATCACCGCGTAGGGCGCGCGCTCGCGCCTTGCCAGCTCCTCAAAGCGCGGCAGGCGCTCGGGTGAGACCGCCAGCACGTAGCGCTCCTGGGACTCGTTGCACCAGATCTGCAGCGGGGTCATCCCCGGCTCGTCGTTGGGGATGTCGCGCAGCTCAAAGTCGCCGCCCACGCCCCCGTCGGCCACCAGCTCGGGCATGGCGTTGGAGAGGCCGCCGGCCCCCACGTCATGGATGGAGATGATGGGGTTGCCCTCGCCGAGCGCCACGCACTGGTCGATGACCTCCTGGCAGCGGCGCTGCATCTCCGGGTTGCCGCGCTGCACCGAGGCAAAGTCGAGATCCTCGCTCGAGGCGCCCGAGTTCATCGACGAGGCGGCGCCACCGCCGAGGCCGATGTTCATCGCGGGGCCGCCCAGCACGATCAGGCGGGCGCCTGGCGTGATGATGCCCTTATGGATGTGCATGCGGCGGATCGAGCCCCAGCCGCCCGCGAGCATGATCGGCTTGTGGTAGCCGCGCACCTCGCGCCCATTGAAGCTGCCCACCTCCTCCTCGAAGGTGCGGAAGTAGCCGCACAGGCAGGGGCGGCCGAACTCGTTGTTGAAGCTCGCCGCGCCCAGCGGGCCGTCAATCATGATGTCGAGGGCCGAGGAGAGGCGCGAGGGGCGCCCGAAGTCATGCTCCCAGGGCTGCACGTGCCCAGGGATGCGCAGGTTGGAGACCGAGAAGCCGCACAGGCCGGCCTTGGGGTGGGAGCCCGAGCCGGTGGCGCCCTCGTCGCGGATCTCCCCGCCCGAGCCGGTGGCCGCGCCCGGGAAGGGCGAGATCGCGGTCGGGTGGTTGTGGGTCTCCACCTTCATCAGGATCGGCAGATCCTCCTCGTGGTAGGACCACACCCGGGTGGTGGGATCGGGGGCAAAGCGCCCGGCGCGGTGCCCCTCCATCACCGCCGCATTGTCCTTGTAGGCGGAGAGGATCCCATCGGGATGGGTGTCGGTGGTGTTGCGCACCATCTCAAAGGGCGAGCGCTCCTGCTCAGTGCCGTCGATGGTGAAGCGCGCCCCGAAGATCTTGTGGCGGCAGTGCTCGGAGTTCATCTGCGCGAACATGTAGAGCTCGATGTCGGTGGGATCGCGCCCTAAGTCCGCGAACTGCGAGAGCAGGTAGTCCATCTCGGGGGCGCTGAGCGCGAGCCCGAGCCCGACATTGGCGCGCTCAAGCGCCGCGCGCCCGCCGGTGGTGAGCGGCACGGTGGCAAGCGGGCGCGGCTGCGCGCGCTCAAAGAGGCGCGCCGCCTCGTCCATGGAGGTGAGCACCGTCTCCATCATGCGGTCGTGGATGAGCGGGATGAGCGCCGCGCGCTCTTCCCCCGAGAGGCCCTCGCCCGAGGCGCCCAGGGCGCGGTAGGCGATGCCGCGCTCGATGCGGCGCACCTTGGAGAGGCCGCAGTTGCGGGCGATGTCGGTGGCGCGCGAGGACCAGGGGGAGATGGTGCCCAGGCGCGGGACCACCAGCAACAGCTCGCCCTGCTCCCCGGACCCCTCCAGGCGCGGCCCGTAGGTCAGGAGGCGCGCGAGGCGCTCGCGCTCGCCGCCGTCCAGGGCGCCGTCGGTGTCAATGAAGTGAACGAAGGCCGCGCCCAGGGACCTGAGGGTGACCCCCTGCTGGGCCAGGGCGGCGGTGAGCTTGTCAAGACGGAACGAGGAGAGGGCGGAGGAGCCGCGCATTGTTTCCATGGCACTGAATCCTAAGTTAGGGGCCTGCCCCCAGGCAGGCCCTCTGTCACAGCCTGACATTCTACCAAAGTTGCAAACAGCCGTATCAGGCGGGGGGAATTTGGGATGGCGCGCCGCGGCAGGCCCTGCTATCATGTGCCCCATGGAAGAGCAAAAGCCCGCCAAGGCGCACATGGTGCCTGGATCGCACCTCAAGTCCCCCCGCTACCTCTACTCCCACCATGGCATCTCCACTGGTGAGGGCACCGTCATTGAGTACGACCGCACCCACGGGATCAGGGAGGTCACGATCGCCGAGTTTGAGCGGGGCAGCAGCGGCCAGACCGAGGTCATCCCCCACCCTGAGGCCCTCTATGTGGGCTCGGAGGCGGTGCGCCGCGCGCGCTCGCGCCTGGGGGAGCGGCACTATGACCTGCGCTACAACAACTGCGAGCAGTTTGCCAACTGGTGCATTGACAACGCCCACGTCAGCGAGCAGGTCGAGCGTGCCACCAGGGTCTCCGAGGGCCTGGGGATCGCCGCCGCAGTGGGTGCCGCCGCCCTCTCCGTCCTCTGCTTCCTGCGCCTCGCGCCGCGCCGCGGCCCAGGGCCATCACAGGATGGCGGCAGCAACTAGCCACGGGAGGGCCCCAGGGCGGCACTTTCCTGCCCGCATCCTGGCCCTTTCATGCAATCCACGACAAAAAACGGGGCTTCCCGACTTTTTTTGCGCCCCCCGGCGCCGGACCGGCTAGCATGGCCATAAGGCGGCCCGCGACCTGGCCTGCGGGGCCGTGACAGAAAAAAGAAAGGACCGATGCCATGAAACCCTCCTCCCACGCCCTTGCCATGCTCATCGCGGCCTACCGCAAGATCCTGCGCCGCGCCCCCGCCCTGCCCCGCGCCCTGCCCCGCGCCCGGCGCGCCATGC
>JAILEI010000131.1 GCA_024688225.1 Succinivibrionaceae bacterium | reverse complement strand
CCCTGATGGCGTAGGGCACCATCCCCCCGGGCAGGCCGGGATCGCAGTCTATGGTGATGGAAAGTCTCTTGTCCATGGCATTGCCTCATCCACAAGGCCGCACCACGGCCCTTGGCTGATTATGCCATCCCGTGCCCCGGGCCCATGGCGCAGGCTGCGCGGGGCGCGGCTAGGATCACACTTTTGCAAGGGGATTCCCCATGGTGGGGCGGCGGGCGCGGCGGCTGCGCTGCCTGGCGCCCGTGGCGCAGGGGCGGCACATGGCAACCGCCAGATCCCAGGGACGGATCAGGCCCCATTTTGGGGATGCTGGAGCCGCCCTGGGGGTGGCAAGGCAGCCCTGCGGCACCTGGGTGGGCAGGGCAAGGTGGGGACAGGGGCAGGCCTGCCCGGCGCACTTGGCGGCCGCAGGGACGGCGCCGCCAGCCCTGGGGGAGGGGTCAGAGGAAGGGGTTGCCCTCGCGCTCGGCCCCCACGGTGGTGTCGAGGCCGTGGCCGGGCATCACCCGCACCTGGTCATCGAGGGTGAGGATCTTCTCCTTGATGGAGGTGAGGAGATCCTCGGTGCTGCCGCCCGGGAAGTCGGTGCGGCCCACTGAGCCCTGGAAGAGGGTGTCCCCGGAGAGCAGGTAGCCCTCCTCCTCGCTGAGGAAGCACACCGAGCCCGGGGTGTGGCCGGGGGTGGCGAGCACCTTGAGCCTAAGGCCGGGCATGGGCTCGATGGCCTCACCGTCCGCGACGTACTCGGGGGTGAAGGGCTCGCCGCCCGGCAGCCCCAGCATTGAGGACTGGCCCTCAAGGCCCTCGATGAGGAAGCGGTCGCCCTCGGCGGGGCCGATGATCCGTCCGCCCATCAGGCGGTGCAGCTTGCCGGTGTCCGCGATGTGGTCCAGGTGCCCATGGGTGAGCAGGATGGCCTCGAGGCGGTAGCCCGAGCCCTTGAGCATGCCGCAGATGAGCTCGGCCTTGCCGCCTGGGTCGAGCACCGTGGCCGCCTTCGCCCCCTCGTCGAGGATGAGGCGGCAGTTCTGGATGTAGGGGGTGACCGGCACCACCGCGATTCTGTGCTTCATGTCTGCTCTCCTTGCTAGTCGCCGAGGACGTGGCGCTCGCCGCTGCCAGGCTCGGTGATCACCACGTGGTCGCCTTCCTGCCTGATCACCAGCGGGGTGCTGGTCCCGTCCGCGCGCACCAGCGTCCCGTCAGGGGCGAGGGCAAAGTCCTCGCCGTCCTCGATCTTGCCATTCCTGCAGCTGGTGTGCAGGTAGCTTTCATCATCATCGTAGCAGATGTCCAGCTCACGGCCGGAGGTGCGGTAGCGCAGCTTGAAGTTGCCGATCCTGAGCAGCTTGGACCAGGTCCCGCTGGGCTTGGACGGTGCCTGGGGGGCGCTGCTGGCCGCAGGTGATTCCTTAATCTCCCCATGGTGCTGGCTCAGGGCCGGGGCGGTCGAGAAGGCCTTGGGCCCGGAGCTGACCTGGATGGCCTCGGCAACGGGGTTCTTGGCGACCGGCCGGTCGTGCCTGCCCCGGTCGTTCCGCCGCGGCTCGGCAGGGCGCGGCTGCTCATTGCGGCGCTGCCGCTCCGACCCTAGGCGCACCGCCTCCCGGTACATGGCCTCCCAGTCACAGAAGGTGGCGGGATCTGGGGAGGTGGGCAGCTTGGTCTCCGCGTCCACGTGCAGCCTGGCCTGCAGTTGCAGGACCTCCTGCAGCAGCACTGGATCGCTGTTGATTTCCGAGTAGCGGCGGTTGCAGGCCAGCAGGCGCAGCTCGATCTGCCGCTTGGCATGGGCATCATCGGTCTGGGCCCAGGCCCAGTCGTAGTAACGGGCGGCGAAGTTGTGGTTGCCGATGCGCTCCATCAGCACTCCCAGCTGCAACAGCAGGATGGGCACAAAGGGCTGGCGGGCAAAGCGCCCGAAGCGATCGTCGAGGTAGGACCGCAGCCGGCGGGGGGTGCGCAGCATGTCCCGGAGGCTGGAGATGGCGGACTCGCCCTGGAGCGAGGTCACCGTGGCGACGATCTCCATCAGTTCCCTCACGCCCAGCGGATCGCTGCCATTGTCGGTGCGCGCGAAGCCCGCCAGGGAGTTGTAGCGCGCCAGGATGAGCGCGTTCATGGCCTTGGCGTTGAAGTTGATCCGGTCGGCGGCCTTCTCCACGGCCTCCTGGGCCTCGCCCATGCCCTGGCACCTTGAGAGCAGCCAGGGGAAGAGCGGGGTGGCCACGTCGTAGCGGGCGATGTCCAGGGCGCACCTTGCCACCAGCATCTTCTCGCGCTCGGGCAGCGGCACCCCTGGGTGCCTCAGGAACTCCTCAACGACCTTGCTGGCCCACTGCGAGTCCTCGGTGCCCCGCAGGTAGTTGATCCGCTCTGGGTACTCGCTCTTGCTGAACATGGCGAGGTAGTACTCGCGCGGGCGGGCGCGGGAGTCGAGGCCCTCGCACAGCTCGAGCACCGCGTCGTGGGATCCGAGGCGGCCGGCAATGCGGATGAGGGGCAACGGGTCGATGATGATGCCCAGGTCGCGCAGCCTCGGCCGCAGCTCCAGCAGGTTCTCGAGGGTGCGGGGATCGGTCTGCTGGCGCTCCGCGCGCGACAGGGCCTGGTCCATGAGGCGCTGCCAGGCGGTGAGCCCCTGGGGCAGTTTCTTCCCGTCTGCCGAGTACTCGAGGCAGAACTGGTCCATGAGGTCGAACACCGCCCAGGGCTCGATGAGGTCACCGGTCACCAGCTGGCAGGCCTTGAAGGTGATGCTGTTGCGGCGGTTGGTCAGGCTGGCAATCTTGGTGAGCAGCGGCTCCATCCTTTCCCAGTTCCCGGCAATTGCCGCGGCGTGCCAGTATGCTTCCTCCGCCTTGTCATTGAGCCCGGCCCGCTTGAACAGCTCGGCGGCGGCGGTGTGGTTGGGCACCGGGTCATAGAGGGCCGCGTAGGCCTTGCACTCAAAGTGCTTCTTGTCATCGCCCTGCTCCTTGTAGCGGGCCGCGGCCTGGTAAAAGAGCCCGGAGTCCCTGCGGAACTGGGCGCGCTGCTCGAGCTGCTGGCTGTTTTCCTTGGAGTCCTCGAGGTTTTCGCCACTGATGTCGTCAACCTCGCCCCTGCGGATCAGTCCCAGGGGGGTGCTCTCCCACACCCGCTTGCGGTTTTCGTTCAGCCGGCCGTGCATGAGATCCTCAAGGCGCTCCACCCGGTCCCACAGGCTCTTCGAGGTTTCCGCGAAGGCACAGGCGAAGGCCCAGAAGGACTTTTCGTTCCAGTCATCGAGGATGAACAGCTTCTTCTTGGCGCGGGTCACCGCCACATAGGCGTTGTTGATTTGGTAGCGCAGGCCAATCTCGTGGTTCTCGTCCATGGTGTCGGGGTGGTGGCTGCCGCTTTCCATCCACTCGAGGAGGCTGGCGAGGCTCAGTCCCTCCATGGGGCCGTCGCAGCGGAACCCGAGCACGGCCAGGTTGTCAAACTCCAGGCCCTTGGCCTGGGAGGGGTTGAGGATGGTGAGGAACTGCGCGGCGCCATCCTCATTGAAGGTCACGCAGCCATCAGGGATGCCCAGGGAGCGGATGTAGTCCTTGATGTCCTGGCCATCCTGGGCTGGCACGATGAGGGTGGCCTTGGCCTTCTTCAGGCGGTCCCAGACCGACTTGTCATGCGGGTCGAGGCAGAATATGGACCCGCCCTCGGTGGAGAAGTGGGGCTCCTGGGGATCAGAGGGCTGGAGGAAGCGGGCCTCGCGCAGCAGCTGGATGCGGTTCCCGAGGCGCACGATGTGGTCGGTGGAGCGGTAGTTGCGCACCAGGGGCACGGGGTCGGCCTGGGAAATGTCGTTCTCGTCAAACCCGCTGATCTCGGCCAGGCGCTTGGTGAGGTAGGAGCGCAGCGAGTTCCAGGAGAACCCGGTGGGGTTGAGGGTCTGGAACTCATCGCCGGCGAAGACGAAGGGCAGGCGTGAGAGGTCGCGGGGCATCTGGTAGCGCCGGTTGGAGAAGGAGGAGATGCGGAGGATGAAGTCCACCTCAGTGCGGGTGAAGTCCTGCGCCTCATCGCAGAACACCGCGGAGAAGCGCTCGTGGACGCAGGAGGGGGCCGCCCCGTCGTCGGGGCGCAGGCAGTAGCGGACCAGGTCCTGGTCGTCCCAGGCGCCCTCAAGCTTGGAGTACCAGTCGCACCAGACCCGGCTGTAGACGAGGTCGTAGGTTTCGGGCGAGACGTCCTGGTTGCTGCGGCCGATGCCGCGGTACTGGCCCGGGGTGAGGAGCGACTCGCTGTCCCAGCCCTTGATGTAGGTGCGGATTACGTGCCAGGAGATGTCCGGGCCGTACTCACGGACCGCCTCGTGCTCCTTGCCAAAGCGCTGCATCCACTTGTGGTGGAACACGCTGTAGGTGATGTATTCACTGGGCTTGAAGCGGTCGCGGATGGCGTGTGGCACCGCCTCGGCGATCATCTGCGTGGCCAGCTCCTTGAACACCATGAAGTAGTCATCGATGCCGGGCTTGAGGTCGCCGATGTCGCCGATGTGCAGCCGCTCGAGCTCCTCGCTGTAGATGTGGTTTTTCTCAAACAGGCTGTGGGAGAGCTCCCGGGCCTTGCCAACCAGGTTGGGGCTGTAGGAGAGGTAGATGGGGGGGAGCAGGGTGGTCCCGTCCCCGCGGCTCTTCAGGTAGCGCAGGATCTCATCGGCGAACATGTACTGCAGCACCGTGGACTTGCCGCTGCCGGCGCGGCCGCTGATGAACAGCGGGTAGTCATGGTCGCGCTCCGGGGCCACCACCCCCACCTCCTCGTCGGAGAGGATGAAGTTGCTGTTGGGATCGGTCTCCATCTCCCGCCACAGATCCTTGTTCTCGAGGATGGTGTAGGGGTAGGCGCGGCGGCATTCGCTGGGACGGGGCCTTTGCAGCTCCTCCTCCGTCTGCCCGCTGTCCTTTTTGGTGATGCCCCGCAGGATCCAGACGCTGCCGAGGGCCTGCCCGTCCTTGCCCTGGCGGTGCGCGCGGTACCCGAACACGCAGCGGGACTTGTCGAAGTCGAGCGGCACCCTGAAGGGCCCGTACTGGTCCTGGTTGCAGTTCTCGAAAATGTAGTCGAGCAGGGGGTCGGCCACGGAGTCAAACTCAATGAACCCGGGCGCCCTGACGGTGGCGAGCCAGCCCGCGGTCTCGTAGATGGCCTCATCGAAGATGGCGTGCGAGGTGGTGTTGCGCGCCCCCTCGATGTACGCGCGCTCGCAATGGCTGAGCTCCGGGAGCACCCGCGCCTCATCTTCCTCCGGGCGGTTGAGCTCATCGAGCAGGGCGTCAATCTCCGCCTGCTCGCCCTCGGTGTAGCAGGAGTACTTTTCCATCCACCGCCCGGTATCCCATGTCCCGTCCTTGTAGAGGTCGTGCTGCGGGTAGAAGACCCGGAGCACATAGACCACCGCCTCCCCCCGCTGCTGGCGCAGCCAGATGGCCCGCGCCCCGGAGTTGTAGCGCCTTGAGTAGGCGTTGTTGAAGATGTGGGTCAGCTTGGATTCCATCTCCTCGGTGGCCTTGCAGAAGTCCTCGAAGTCCTTCCTCACGTTGGCGTCAATCCGCCGGGGGGTGAGGTCCTTCTGGAGTTCCTTGGTGATGAGGTAGCGGCATTTCATGGTGGGAATCCTTGCGTTGGGGGGATGGGGCGGAAACCAACCGATTATAGCAACCGGCCGTGGCGCTGCCCCTTTCCCCTTGTAAATCCATGAATTGGATCACAACTGCCCGGCCCTTTGCAAAAGAGGGGGGGGCGGGCCGCCAGGCGGCCCGCCCCCCACCACTACAGCACCATGGTGTTAGGTTGGCGGCGTCCCTACAGGGAGGTGGCCTCATCGAGCAGCTTGCCCTGCTTGCGGGAGATCTCCGCGAGCTCCCCGAGATCCTTGGCCTCCTCGTTGCGCTTGGCAAGATCCTGCATTTCGGCGTCGATCTCCGAGAGGCGCTGCTCGCGGTGGTCGCAGTCCTTGATGATGCCGTCGAGCTCGTGGTCGCTGACGCTGCCGTCATCGTCATCCTCGGCGAGCTTCCAGGCGATGGCGCCCAGGGCCGCGGCGCCGACCACCGTGCCCAGGAGGAAAGAACCCAGTTTTTCCATATCCGTGCTCCTTTGCTTGCGTTTAGTTTAGGCTGGGGGCGGTGGGGACGCCCCGGCGGCCCCTGCCCACACTCCCATGCTAGCGCCGCCTTGGTCCATCCTACGGAACGATAATTTAAAAACCGGATAAGGAAAGGGCCCGGGCGATCGCTTGGCCTGCCCGGGCCCCTGCGCCGTGGGGGGCGCTACTTGATGAGGTCGTAGAGCGGGGGCACGAGGTGCTTCTTGCGCGAGGCCAGGCCCTCAAGCCTCGTGAGGCTGTCGTCATCCTGAACCTTGAAGTGGGCGGCGATCGCGGCGCGCAGCCTGGGATCCCGGGCGCGCAGCAGCAGGGCATTCTGCTTCTCGTTGAAGGAGTTGAGCGAGAGCATCACCACCTCAAGGCCATCCTCCTTTACGGCGCGCTCCATCTCGGCGGTGATCTTGGCCTTGAGATCATCGCCAAAGTCCTTCATCTCGAGGAGGTCGAGCTGGCCGATGCCCACCTGGTGGCCGTTGATGTCAAACTCCTTGTAGTCGCGGTGCAGGAGGTTGGCCGGGGTGTCGTCAAGGCTGGCCTTGGCGCGGAACATCTCGGAGAAGAGGGCGGAGGGATCCTCCACGCCCGCAATCCTGGCGAGCGCCGCCACGGCCGCGCGGTCGGCGTCCACGGTGGTCTCGCTGGTGAGGTTGAGGGTGTCGGAGAGCACCGCGCCGAGCAGCATGCCGGCGATGTCCTTCCTTATCTCAAGGCCGCGCTGGGTGAACAGCTCATAGATGATGGTGCAGGCGCTGCCGTAGGGCATGATCACGCACTCGATCGGCGCCGCGGAGGTGGCGTCGCCGAGCTTGTGGTGGTCGATGATGCCGCGCAGCCCCTTGGGGCTGAAGTCGCGGGGGGCGAGGGCGGTGTCCGAGAAGTCGACGATGTAGAAGCCGTCCTGGCCCACGCTGTCGATGACCTTGGGGTCAGGCAGGCCAAAGCGCCTGAGCAGGTAGCGGGTCTCGGGGTTGGGGGCGCCCTGCGCGGCGGGCACGGTCTCAAGGCCGCGGGCGTTGTAGTAGGCCGAGGCACCGATGGCGCCCGCGATGGTGTCGGTGTCCGGGCTCTTGTGCCCGAAGACCAGGGCGGGGCTGGCGAGCGCGGCGAGGGGCAGCGCGAGCAGCGCCAGTGCGAGGTGCTTGGTTTTCATCTGATGGTGCTCCTGTTGCTTGCTCAGCCCACGGTGACCTCAAAGCCCTTGAGGTACAGTCCCTCGGGGCAGGGCAGGGCGACCGGGTGGTCCTCGTCCTGGCGCAGGGCGCGGGTGAAGCGGCCGTCGACCCCGGCCTCGAGGGCGGCGTCGGCGACGATTTTCTGGAACAGCTCGGGGCTGATGAGCCCGGAGCAGGAGAAGGTGAGCAGGGTGCCGCCCGGGCGCACCAGCGAGAGGGCGAGGCGGTTGATGTCCTGGTAGCCGCGGCAGGCGCTCTTGAGGTGGGCGGCGCTCTCGGCGAACTTGGGCGGGTCGAGGATCACGAGATCGTAGGACTCGCCCTGCTCACGGGCGGTGCGCAGGTACTCAAAGACGTCGTCCTTGATGAAGCGGCAGTGGCCGGGGTCGAGGTGGTTGTGCGCCACGGCCGCCTTGGCCACCTGCAGCACCGGCCCGGAGATGTCGACGTTGTGGACCATGCGGGCGCCGCCGAGCAGGCACCACAGGCCAAAGCCGCCGGTGTAGGAGAAGCAGTTGAGCACCTTGGCGCCGCGGGCGAGGGTGGAGGCGAGGCGGCGGTTCTCGCGCTGGTCGAGGTAGGTGCCGGTCTTGTGGCCGCCGCGGATCTCCACGGGCAGCAGGATCTCCTGGTTCTCGCGCACGTAGATGAGCTCGGGCGGGGGATCGCCGCGCACCGGGCCGTTGCGCACCGGCAGGCCCTCCTTGAGGCGCGACCTTGCGTCCGAGCGCTCATAGATGGGGGAGTCGGGGAACAGCTCGGAAAGGGCCGCGGTGATGGGCTTGCGGAAGGCCTCCATGGCGTGGGAGGAGTAGGAGACCACCAGGTACTGGTTGTACTGGTCGACGATGAGGCCCGGGAGGAAGTCGCCCTCGGAGGCGATGAGGCGCAGGCCGTCGTTGCCGCGCGCGCGCAGCGGCTCGCGGGCCATCACCGCCCGGGCCACGCGCGAGGCGATGAGCCCGTCCTCGAGGCGCTCCTCCTCGCGGAAGGAGAGCAGGCGCACCCGGATCTGCGACTTCTCGCTGTAGATGCCGTAGCCAAGGAAGTTCCCCGCCGCGTCGAGCAGGGTCACCGGATCGCCGCTGTGCGGCTCGCCCTCGGTGCGGGCGATGGCCTGGGAGAAGACCCAGGGGTGGTGGCGCAGCGAGGCGCGCTCGCGCCCCTCATTGAGGAACACCCGGGCGTAGGGAAAGGAAAAGGTCATGGCGCGATACCTCCAAGGGACGGGGCGGGACAGACGCACAATGCTGTGATTTATATCACACTTTGCGGGGCTTTGGCACGGGGGCGGGGAATTTGGCCCAGAAGGCGGGGGCAAAAAACCCGGCACCGCCCTGGGGCAGGGCCGGGGGGGAGGGGCGCGCGGGGTGTAAAATGGCGGTCCCGGCACCAAGCCGCTAATTCTTCGCTAACTCCCGGCCGGGCACAATGGCCAGCAGGAACAGCCATGGAGGATCAGATCATGTCCCAGCGCCCCCGCAAGTCCAGGATGGCCGCGCTCGCCTTGCTGCTGGCCGCCGCCGTGGGATGCGGCTACTACTTCTACCCCCGCGAGCCGGCGCCGACCTACATGACGGTGCCCGCGGAGCGGCGGGACATCACCAGCCAGGTCTTTGCCACCGGCACCCTCGAGGGGCGGGTGGAGGTGGACGTGGGCGCCCAGGTCTCGGGGAAGATCGTCAAGCTGCACGTGGGCACCGGCGACCGGGTCAAGAAGGGCGACCTGCTCGCCGAGATTGACCCCGACCTGCAGGAGAACAACCTCCGCAAGGCGCGCGCGGAGCTCAAGCGCATCGCCGCGGAGATGCACTCCAAGAGCGCCGACCTCAAGAAAAAGAAGGCCACCTACGAGCGCGACCGCAAGCTGCTGTCGCTGCGCGCCACCTCGCAGCAGGACTTTGAGACCTCCGAGGCCGAGTACGAGATGGCCAAGGCCGCCCTCGATAGCCTTCAGGCGCAGTGCGAGCAGGCCGAGATCGAGGTCGCGACCGCCGAGACCAACCTCGGCTACACCAAGATCGTGGCGCCGATGGACGGCACGGTCTACGGGGTCCCGGTTGAGGAGGGGCAGACGGTCAACGCCAACCAGACCACCCCGACCATCCTGCGCCTGGCGGTCCTCGACACCATGACCGTCAAGGCCGAGATCTCCGAGGCGGACGTGGTCAAGGTCACCGAGGGCATGCCCTGCTACTTCACCATCCTCGGCCTGCCGGAGCGCCGCTTCTCGGCCACGCTGCGCGAGATCAAGCTCGCGCCGAGCAGCGCCGACGAGACCTCGAGCAGCAGCTCCTCAAGCTCCTCCTCGACCTCCTCGGCGATCTACTACAACGCCCTCCTCGACGTGGACAACAGCGAGGGGATCCTGCGCATTGACATGACCGCCGACGTCACCATCGACATCGCGAGCGCCAAGGATGCGCTGGCGGTGCCGCTTACCGCGCTGCGCAGCGACGGCGCGGGCAAGGTCACGGTCTATGTGCTCGGGGAGGGCGGGGCGGTGGACCGCCGCGAGTGCCTCGCCGGGATCCGCGACGACCGCTACGTGGAGATTAAGGAAGGGCTTGAGGAGGGGGATCGCATCGTGCTCGGGGATGACGTGCGCAGCACCGAGGCGCAGGCCCTTGAGGAGAACAAGCGCCGCCACCGGGGGCCGTTCTGATGGGGGCGGCGGAGACCCTCCTCACCCTGCGCGGGGTGCGGCGCTCCTATCCCTCGGGGGATGGCGAGGTGGAGGTGCTGCACGGCATCGACCTTGAGATCCGCCGCGGCGAGATGGTGGCGATCATCGGCCCCTCGGGCTCGGGCAAGTCGACCCTGATGAACATCATCGGCTGCCTTGACGCCCCGACCGGGGGCAGCTACGAGGTGGGCGGGCAGGACACCAGCGCCATGCTCCCCGACGAGCTCGCGCAGCTGCGCCGCGACTTCTTTGGCTTCATCTTCCAGCGCTACCACCTGCTCGGGCACCTGAGCGCCAGCGAGAACGTGCAGGTCCCCTCCATCTATGCCGGGGTGCGCCCGCAAAGGCGCGCCGCGCGCGCCTCGGATCTCCTCGGGCGCCTGGGGCTCTCCGAGCGCGAGGGCTACCGGCCCAGCCAGCTCTCGGGCGGCCAGCAGCAGCGCGTCTCCATTGCCCGGGCGCTGATGAACGGCGGGCAGATCATCCTCGCCGACGAGCCCACCGGCGCCCTCGACACCAAGAGCGGCGAGGAGGTGATGCGCATCCTCTCCGAGCTCAACGCCGAGGGGCACACGGTCATCATCGTCACCCACGACCCGCGCATCGCCCGCTGCGCGCGGCGCATCATCACCATCCGCGACGGCACGGTGGTCTCCGACGAGCAAAACCCTGAGGCCCCAAAGGCCGCCCCCGCGGCGCCGGGGGGCGCGGAGGCGGTGATCAACAACTCCTGGGCGCACACCTGGCGCAGCCTCGCTGACCGGTTCTATGAGGCCTTCGTGATGGCCTCGCGGGCGATGCGCTCCAACCGCCTGCGCACCCTGCTGACCATGCTCGGCATCATCATCGGCATCATGGCGGTGGTCTCGGTGGTGGCGCTGGGGCGGGGGGCCTCGGAGCGGATCATCTCCAACATCAGCGCCCTGGGCACCAACACCCTGACCGTCTACCCGGGCACCCACATGGGCGACGTGCGCTCGGGGAAGCACCGCACCCTCACGGTTAGGGACCTGCAGGTGCTCGAGGGCCAGCCCTTCGTGGACTCGGCGACCTCGACCCTGACCCGCTCGGTGCTGATCCGCCAGGGCAACAAGGAGAGCGACGGCACCGCCTACGGGGTGACCACCAACTACTTCCGCGTCTATGGCATGGAGATCGAGGCGGGGCGCCTGTTCAACGAGCGCGAGGAGCGCGAGCGCTCGCAGGTGGCGGTCATCGACAGCAACACCGCGAGCTCGCTCTTTGGCGCCACCAGCCCGGTGGGGCGCAAGCTGCTGCTCAACACCCTGCCCGTGACCGTGGTGGGGGTGCTCAAGAAGACCGACTCGCCCTTCATGCGCGAGGGGCAGCTGATGGTCTACCTGCCCTACACCTCGGTGATGTCGCGGCTCATGAACCAGAACTACCTCTCCTCGATCGTGCTGCGCATCAAGGACGGGTTCTCGGCGGCGGTGGCGGAGAAGAGCCTCAAGGCGCTGCTCACCACCCGCCACGGGCGCGTGGACTTCTTCGTGATGTCCTCGGACACCATCATGCGCTCCATCAACGAGACCACCCAGACCTTCACCCTGCTCATCTCGGCGATCGCGGTGATCTCGCTTTTGGTGGGCGGCATCGGGGTGATGAACATCATGCTGGTCTCGGTGACCGAGCGCACCCGCGAGATCGGCATCCGCATGGCGGTGGGGGCGCGGCAGGCCGACATCATGGCGCAGTTCCTCATCGAGTCGGTGCTGGTCTGCCTGATGGGCGGATTCCTGGGAGTGGTGCTATCATTCCTCATGGGGCAGGCCCTTGGCTACTTGGCGCCGGGGATCGCCATGTCCTTCTCGGTTTTCTCAATCGTGGCCGCGGTGGTGACCTCCTCGCTGATTGGCATCGCCTTTGGCTTCATGCCGGCGCGCTCGGCGGCGCGGCTCAACCCCATCGAGGCACTGGCCAGGGAGTAGCGAATGCAAGGGAACACGGTGCAACGGGGCAGCGTGGAGGAGCTGGCGGCGCACTGCGCCGGCTGGCCGCTGCTCGCGCTGTTTGTCAAGCTCATCTCCTATGAGAGCGCCTCAGACCCCGCCTCCCAGACCGTGCCCTCGAGCGCCGGGCAGCTGCGCCTCGGGGCCTACCTGCTCTCGCTGCTGAGCAAGTGGGGCATCGCCGCCACGCAGGATGGCAACGGCTACGTGCGCGCCGAGCTGCCGGCCACCCCGGGCCTGGAGGCGGTGCCGGGCATCACCCTGGTGGCGCACCTTGACACCTCCCCCGAGTTCACCGGCGCCAACGTGCGCCCCTCGCTGGTCACCGACTACCAGGGCGGGGACATCGCCCTTGAGTCCGGGATCACGCTCAATGTGGAAAACACCCCCGATCTTAGGCTCTGCCTGCACCACAGCCTGGTGGTGGGCAACGGCCGCACCCTGCTCGGCGCCGATGACAAGGCGGGGGTGGCGGTGCTGCTGCACCTGCTGAAGGAACTCTCCAAGGAGGGCGCCCCGGCGCACGGCCGCGTGGCGGTGACCTTCTCGGTGGACGAGGAGACTGGCGCCTCCTTCACCCATGGCGGGGCGCCCTGTGACACCCCCTACGCGCTGACAGTGGACGGCGGGGCCATTGGTGAGATAAACTTTGCCACCTTCAACGCGCAGGAGGCGGTGCTCGAGTGCCACGGGCGCGCCATCCACCCCGGGAGCGGCTACCGCCGCCTGGTGAACGCGCTGGTGGTGGCGCAGGACTTCATGGCCCTGCTGCCCGCCGCGGAGCGCCCTGAGTCCACCCAGGGGGACGAGGGCTTTTACCACCTCACCTCCCTCTCAGGCAACAGCACCGAGGCGCGCCTTGCCCTCATCGTGCGCGACTTCAGCGAGGAGGGGATGGGGCGGCGCCTGGCCTACCTCAGGCAGGCGGCGGCGCTGGTTGAGGCGCGTCACGGCGCGGGCAGCTGCGGGCTTACACTCCGCCGCCAGTATGGCAATATGGAGGCGGTCATCGCCCGCCACGGCGGCTTCATGGACCTCTGCCGGCGCGCCTTCGCGCAGTGCGGGGTGGAGTGCCGCGAGGTGCGGGTGCGCGGCGGCACCGACGGCTCGAAGTTTGCCGACGCCAAGGTGCCCTGCCCGAACCTCTTCACCGGGGGCATGAACTTCCATGGCCCGATGGAGTGCCTGAGCGTGGAGGGGATGGTTAAGTCTTACGAGGTGGCCCGGGCGATTGTCCTGGGCCTTGCAGGGGAAGGGAAATGAGCGGACCCCGGGTTTTGCTGGTGGGGGGCACCGGCCTCCTCGGACGGGAGCTGGCAGGGTGCCTGCCGGGCCTGGGGGCGGAGTTGCTCGCCCCCTCGCACCAGGAGCTGGACATCACCGGCGCGGGGGCGCGCGAGGCGATCCTCGCGCTGCGCCCCGAGGCGGTGGTCAATGCCGCGGCCTACACCGCGGTGGACCAGGCGGAGTCAGACCGCGAGGCGGCCTTCGCCCTCAATGCCACTGCGCCGGGCCTGCTTGCGCAGTGCGCGGCGGAGCTCGGGGTCCCGCTGGTGCATGTCTCAACAGACTATGTGCTGGGGATGCCGACCGGCAGCCCGCACGTGGAGGATGAGGAGCCCCACGCGGTGGGGGTGTACGCCGAGAGCAAGCTCGAGGGCGAGCGGCTGGTGGCGGCGAGCGGCTGCCAGTACCTCATCGTGCGCACCGCCTGGGTCTTTGGCCGCTACGGCAAGTGCTTCCCCAAGTCCATTTTGCGTGCCGCGCGCTCGCGGCCGGTGCTGAGGGTGGTGAGCGACCAGGTGGGCTGCCCCACCCCGGCGCGCGCCCTCGCGCAGGGCATCGGGGCGATGCTTGCCCGTGCCATTCCCGACCGCGGGGCCTGCGGGATCTACCATTTTGCCGGGCGGGATGCCATGAGCTGGGCGGACTTTGCCGAGCTCATCACCAGGCAGGCCAAGGGCTTTGGCCTGCTGCGCACGGTGCCGAGGGTGGAGCGCATCAGCTCCCAGGAATTTGCGGCCGCCGCGCCGCGCCCCGCGGACTCGCGCCTGTCCTGCCTTAAGGCCGAGCGCGACTTTGGCCTGTCCATGCCCCATGCCACGGACTTCCTGCGCGAGACCTTGGAGGCCGCGGGGGAGTAGGCGTTGCCAGATTCATACCTTAAGGAGAGAACATGAAGAGAGTTTCCACGGCGCTGCTGGTGGCGCCATTGGCGCTGCTGTGCGCCTGCACTCATTTCCACACCCCCTATGAGCGCCCGGCGCTCGAGCAGGTGGCCGCCTTCCCCGCCGAGGACAAGTTCCAGGGGCAGGATCTGATGGGCAAGTTCTGGGAGGCCTTCCAGGACCAGCGCCTCAACGCGATCATCGAGCGGGTGCTCGAGCGCAACCTCGACCTTCGGACCGCGCTGCTGAGCCTTGACAAGGCCCGCGCCCAGCTGGGCATCGCGGAGAGCGCGCTGCACCCGACCCTCTCGGAGAGCATTGCCGCCTCGCGCAAGAAGAACTTTGAGAACGGCACCACCACCAACGCCTCGACCACCGGCTTCAGCCTCTCGTGGGAGGTGGACTTCATGGGGCGCATCTCGGCTGACCGTGAGGCTGCCTACCAGACCCTGCGCGCCACCGCGCTCGACTACCTCGCCACGCGCCTCTCGCTCATCTCCACCACGGCGAGCGCCTACTGGCAGTACTCCTACGCCCAGGAGGCCTGCCGCCTCGGCGAGCAGGAGGTCGCGGACTCCAAGACCCGCCTCAACACCATCGAGGGCAAGTACAGCGTGGGCTCGGTGGACCTCCTCGAGGTCGACACCGCGCGCCTCAACCACGTCAAGGTGCTCGAGCAGCTGGCCTCCCGCGAGGCCGCCCGCGACAAGGCCCGCACCGCGCTCAACACCCTGCTCGGGCAGACCGCCGACCATGACGAGGACGTGGGCAAGCTCGAGGACGCCACTGCCCCGGACTTCTCGCTGGGCATCCCCGCGCAGCTGCTCGAGCGCCGCCCGGACCTGATGGGCGCCGAGGCCAAGCTGCGCTCCGCGCTCTCTGGCTATGACAGCGCCCGCCTGGCCTTCTTCCCGACCTTCACCATCAACGCCGGCCTCACCACCGGCTCGGCCTCGACCCTGGCGCGCTTCCTCGCCGATCCGATCGGCAGCATCGGCGCGGCAATCACGCTGCCGTTCCTCAACTACAACGAGCTCTCCAAGAAGGAGGAGAGCGCGCTCAAGGACTACGAGATCGCGCAGCTGGCCTTTGTGAAGACCTACATCTCTGCGGTGCAGGACGTCTATGACTGCCTGACCACGGTGGGGCTCTATGAGCGGCAGACCCGCCTCAAGAAGCAGGAGCTCGAGCTCGCCCGCAACAACTACTCGCGCTACTTCGAGCGCTACTCCACCGGCGTGACCCCGATCAACGACCTGCTCGACGCCGCGGACAACCTGCGCAGCGCCTCCCTGGGCCTCCTGGAGATCCGCCGTGACGGCCTTGGCGCGAGGATGGCGCTGATGGCGGCCATCGGCGGCGACTCCACCGATCCCACGGTGATGGAGAAGGTCATGGATCCTGCCGAGCACCAGGCCCAGCAGGCCAAGGCCGCCCCGGCCGCCACTGCGGCCACCGCGCAGCCCTAGCCGCGCGCCTCCCGGGCAATGAGTGAGGATCCCGGTTCCCCTGGGGGACCGGGTTTTCCTTTTTCTGGGCAGTGGCTGGGCACTCAGATCCCGGGGGCGGGCGGCCTGGGGGGAGCAGGTCCCGCGCCGGCCAAAAAGCGGTCGCAGGCGATGCCCACGCGCGGGCAGCCTCCCTGGGGCGGGACCGTCCCTGGGCAACCCCCATGCTAATGGGCAAAGGGCAAGCGCCGCGTTTTGCCCTGCCTCCTTGAATGGTACCCAGCGGATCCCGGTGTACACTCACTTCCCGCGCCTGAGTTTTTTCCTTTCAAGGTCAGGGCCCCCAGTTTGCGAGTCAGGTGCCCTGGCCCAAGCGCTCAGCCAGCCATTGGGCGCGCCCAGCGGCGGCAGCCCCATCGTATAACCTGGCATGCCAGGATTTCATGCTAGCCTTATATCCCACCCACGGCTTCCACGCCTGGTCCCCACGACAAGTCTCCAAAACTAGGCGGCCTTCATTTCTTTTGCCAATCTCCCGATGCCACACAATATGGAATAGGGCCTTCATTTTTGGGATCCTTGTCCCGATGCCACAACACTGTATGGGATAGAACCAAAAAAAGGGGGGGACTGCGCTGAGTCCCCCCTAAGTGCCATGAACTTTTGCTAGAAGGCGTAGGCCACCCTGAGCGTGCCGGTGGCGCCGCGCACGTCGCCCACGCGGCCCGAGGCCCCGAGGCTGAGCGAGAGTCCCTTCACCGCCTCCGGGGTGAGGGTCACGCCCACGTCAATGATGCCCGAGGTGCCCGATAGCGAGGGCGCCTTAAGGTCGATGCCCCCCAGCTGCGACTCAGCCCTGCCCCTCCAGATCCTCTCCTCCGCAAGGCCGCAGGTGAGCGCGGCGGTGTTGCTGAGCCTCCACTTGGCGTCCACCCCCGCGCGCAGGGTGTGGGCGCTCACCGGGTCAAGGTGCAGGCGGCTGGTGAGCCCCTGGAGCGAGACGGTGTCCGAGCCGGGGTGGGTGAGGGTGTAGCGGGCATACGGGGTGAGCGCGAGGGCGTCGCCCACATTGAACCGGTCCCCGCCGAGGGAGAGGCCATAGTAGGTGGCCTTGGAGTCGTACTTGGTCTCAAGCCCGGTGCGGGTGTACCTGCCGTCTTCATGATTAAGACCTGCTTATGGGCCAGTGACAAAACCTGCCGGCGTGAAGGCATGGGGCCGCCCTGTCGCCAGGGCACGCCCTCGCGTCCCGCCGCCTTGGGGCATGGGGATCGCCTCTTGGGTCGAATTTTGCCGCAAGGGACATCTTCTTATTTAAGTTCAGCAAGTTGCACCGTGAGCGCGGTCACATTCTTGATCCAAGTATTTTCATGGCTTGCCCCTTGGTGCAGCCGCAAGGCCCCCAGCACCTGCCCCCCCTGCCGGGGTGACGCCCCACACGGGCAGCCCGCCGCACCGCCTGCAGGCAGCGCCAGTCCCCGTCCTTAGGTCCAGCCCTGCGACAACTTCCCAAAAGTCCTGTAAGATCTGCACCTGCACCAAGACTAGGAGACCAGCATGGGCGAGCGTTTTCGGCCCCACCTGACCGTGGCCATCATCATCGAGCGTGAGGGCCGCTACCTCATGGTGGAGGAACTCAACGAGGATCAGGACAACCGCCACGTCTTCGGCATGCCCGCAGGGCACGTCGAGGCGCGCGAGGGCATCGTGGAGGCGGCGCGGCGCGAGGCGCGCGAGGAGACCGGCTGTGAGGTCGAGCTCACCGCCATCACCGGCATCTACGACTACGTAAAGGAAAGCGAGACCATCATCAGGATCTGCTTTGCCGCGGCGCTCGTGGATCCCACAGCCTGCCCCATCCCCGACGATCCCGACCATGAGATCCTCGGGGCCAGGTGGATGGGCCGCGAGGAAATTTACGCGCGCCGCGGGGAGTGGCGCACCCGCCTGGTGGGCATGTGCATGGACGACTACCTCAAGGGCAGCCGCCACCCCCTCTCCCTCATCACCAAGCTGGTGCCCTAGGCATGGCCGTGGACTCTGCGCCCATCCCCTGGGATGAGCTGCGCGGCCGCCGCGTGGTGGTCGGGCTCTCAGGCGGGGTCGACTCCTCGGTGAGCGCCGCCCTCCTCAAGCGCCACGGCCTTGAGGTCACCGCCTTGTTCATGAAGAACTGGGAGGAGGACGACACCCCCTCCCACTGCGCCGCCGCCGAGGATCGCGAGGACGCGCAACAGGTCTGTGACCTCCTGGGCATCAGGCTTGAGACCATCAACTTCGCCGCCGAGTACTGGGACCAGGTCTTCGAGCGCTTCCTCAGTGAGTACGGCCGCGGCCGCACCCCCAACCCCGACATCCTCTGCAACAGCGAGATAAAGTTCCGCGCCTTCCTCGACTACGCCACCTCAGCCCTCGGCGCCGACCTCATCGCCACCGGCCACTACTGCCGCCGCACCTACGGCGAGGGGCCCACCCGCCTCTTGCGCGGGGTGGATCCGGGCAAGGATCAGAGCTACTTCCTCCATGCCATCAGCGGCGCGGCTCTTTCGCGCACCATCTTCCCCATCGGCGGGATGCTCAAGCGCGAGGAGGTGCGCCCCCTGGCCGAGGAGCTGCGGCTCCCCACCGCCCAAAAGCGCGACTCCACCGGGATCTGCTTTATCGGCGAGCGCCACTTCAAGGAGTTCCTAGGACGCTATTTGCCCCAGAAAAGGGGACCCATCGTCGACACTGCGGGGCACCAGGTGGGCGAGCATGACGGCCTGGCCTTCCTCACCATCGGCCAGCGCCATGGGCTCAGCATCGGCGGGCGGCAGGACGGCGACGGCCGCCCCTGGTACGTGGTGGGCAAGGATCTTGAAAAAAACACCCTCATCGTGGCGCAGGGCAGCGACCATGAGGCACTGCTCTCCAAGGCGCTCATTGCCAGCAACCCCGCCTTCATCGCGGGCCAGCCCCCCCTGCCATTGCACTGCACCTGCAAAATCCGCTACCGCCAGGCTGATGTCGGGTGTACGATCCATGATCTTGGCAACCAGGCGCTGGGGGTGGCATTCGACGGTCCCGTGGCGGCGGTGGCGCCCGGCCAGTCCGTGGTCTTCTACCTAGGTGAGGAGTGCCTTGGGGGGGCGGTCATCGAGCAGGCGCTAAAGGAGCAGACATGGCAGACATAAGATCCGAGACCATCGCCCTGGCGGCGCTTTTCCAGTGCTGCCAGCAGATTAACCACCTCGCCCACACCGGCTACATCGATCCCCCCGCCGCCGCCGCGGTGATCAAGGCGCTGATCGTCACCGAGCCCAGGAGCATCGATGACATCTACCCGCTCGACGCCCTCAAGGTGGGCATGGGCCAGCTCGACAAGTCCCTCGGGCCCAGGGCCTCGGACAAGACCGCCGAGGTGGTCGAAATCACCCGCATGGCGCTCAAGCTGGTGGCCCTCGAGCTCTCCATCGAGCGCAACCCCAAGGTCTTCGAGAGCATGGGCAGCCAGATTGACCGCACCCGCCAGGCCATCCTGCTCTCCAACCCCGACTACGAGAGTGCCTCGGCGACCTCGGTGCTGGCCTCGGACGCCATCCGCCACTACTCCGAGGTCTACACCTCGCTGATCAGCCCCAACTTCCCCCGCCTCATGATCTACGGCTCCGAGGAGTGCCTGAGCAACCCCGCGAACCAGGAGATGATCCGCGCGCTCTTGCTCTCGGCGATCCGTGCCGTGGTGCTGTGGCGGCAGGTCGGCGGGCGCCGGAGGTGGCTGATCTTCCGCCGCCGCGCCATCATCGAGTGGGCCCGTGCCCATTCCTAGCAAGATTCATCCACCGAAGACAGGAGGGCGCCCCGGGCGCCGTTGCACGCATGGAACTATCCACCCTCACCGCCATCTCCCCCTTAGACGGGCGCTATGCCCAGAAGGTTGAGGAGCTGCGCCCCATCTTCTCCGAGTACGGCCTGATGCGCTTTCGGGTCAGGGTCGAGCTCGAGTGGCTCAAGGCGCTCGCCGCCTGCCCCAAGATTAAGGAGGTCCCGCCCTTCTCGGATGCGGCCCTTGCCTACATCAACGGCATCATCGATGGCTTCTCGCCCGAGGACGCGGCCGACATCAAGGCCCGCGAGAAGGTGACCAACCACGACGTCAAGGCGGTGGAGTACTTCCTCAAGGATCGCGCCCAGGGCAACCCTGAGATGGCGGCGGTGAGCGAGTTCATCCACTTTGGCTGCACCTCCGAGGACATCAACAACAACTCCTACGCGCTGATGCTCAGTGAGGCGCGCGAAAAGGCGCTGCTGCCCTGCATGGACGAGCTCATCGCCACCGTGGAGGGCCTCGCGCACGGGCTCGCGGCGCTGCCCATGCTCGCCCGCACCCACGGCCAGCCCGCCTCCCCCACCACCGTGGGCAAGGAGATGGCCAATGTCGCCTGCCGCCTGAGGCGCGAGCGCGACCAGGTCGCGGCGGTCACCATCATGGGCAAGATGAACGGCGCGGTGGGCAACTACAACGCCCACACCATCGCCTACCCCGACGTGGACTGGCCCGCCCTCGCCGCGGGCTTTGAGGCGGCGCTGGGCCTTAGCCAGAACCGCTACACCACCCAGATTGAGCCCCATGACTACATGGCCGAGATGTTCGACGCCCTGGCGCGCTTCAACACCGTGGTGATGGACTTTGACCGCGACCTGTGGATGTACATCTCCTATGGCTCCTTCCGCCAGCGCACGGTCAAGGGCGAGATCGGATCCTCGACCATGCCCCACAAGGTCAACCCCATCGACTTTGAGAACTCCGAGGGCAACCTCGGCGTCGCCAACGCCCTGCTCACCCACCTCGCGCGCAAGCTGCCGCTCTCGCGCATGCAGCGCGACCTCACCGACTCCACGGTGCAGCGCAACCTCGGCCTCGCCTGCGGCGGCTCGCTTCTGGCATGGAAGTCCACCCTCAAGGGCCTCTCGCGCCTCGAGCCCAACGCGGGGCACCTTGGTGCCGAGCTCGAGTCCAACTACGAGGTGCTCGCCGAGCCCTACCAGACGGTGATGCGCCGCTACGGGATCGCCAACCCCTACGAGAAGCTCAAGGAGCTCACCCGCGGCCACGAGGTCAACGCAAAGGTGATGCACGACTTCCTCGAGGGACTCGACCTGCCCGAGGAGGCCAAGGCGCGCCTGCGCGGCCTCACCCCGGGCGCCTACACCGGCATCGCCGCCGATCTCGCGGGCAAGGCCTAGCCAGCCACGGGCAGGGGCGGGCCCATCCTCAGGATGGGCCCGCCCCTTGCTTTTTGGGATCAGCCCCCATGGCGGCTACTCATCGCCCCTGAGCAGGTAGAGGCGGTGCTCGATGGCGTCCACCAGGTCGAGGGAGAACTGCATGCTGCGGTCGGTGCCGAGGAGATCGGTGCGCAGCGTGAAGCCCTGGGGGAGGTTGTGGCGGTGCGCGAGGTCGAGGAAGGAGATCTCCACCCGCCCCACGTAGTCCTCGGCGTCGGCCTCGAAGACCGGGTCGAGCAGCACCAGGAACTCATCGTCACGGTAGCGCACCGCGCAGGAGCGCAGCTCGCGGGTGCAGGAGCGCATCATCTCGGCGAAGGCCATGGCGAGCTCCGAGCTCTTGCGGTAGCCCGCCTGCTCGGTGTACCGGGTCAGCCAGGGCAGGGAGAACAGCGCCACGAAGAGGTGCTGGTTGGCGCCGGGGATGCGGTAGCGCACCTTGAGGCGGGCGATGAGGTTCTCCTGGTTGCGCAGGCCGGTGAGGCCGTCCAGCGAGATCTGCCGGCGCTGGAAGTGGATGGCCGAGATCAGGGTGAGCAGCGTGCACATGGGCAGCACCAGGGTCTCGTCGATCATGAGGTCCATGAGCTCGGCGAGCATCACCAGGATGAGGCACAGCGCGGTCACGATCTTCTCATGCACGGCGCGCCGCCGCTGGCGCCCCGAGTCCCCCAGCGACACCACCGGGAACCACAGCGCGAGCAGCATCATGGCAAAGAAGCCCAGCGGCAGCAGGAAGAACAGCGGACCGGGGTTGAAGCCCTCGTCGAGGTTGATGATCTCCACCAGCCCATGGAAGGGGGTGCTGGCCACCAGCAGCTGCAGCAGCGCGTAGAGGGCGCAGAAGCCCACGCGCAGCACGGGGATCTGCCAGGATATGGGGGAGTAGAAGCGCCAGCTGCTGATCGCCACGGTGAAGGCGATGTTGAGCAGGGTCACGTCGTAGAGCGCCGAGCAGGTCATGATCAGCGCCCCCAGCCAGCCCGGGATGGTGTCCTGGCCCTCGGCCAGGAACAGCAGGGCATGGTGCATGGTGTCGGAGAGCGCGAACAGCGCCGCCGCGTAGCCGACCACCACGTAGGTTGAGGCGCGCTGGTCATGGTAGCGGCGCAGCAGCAGGCACAGGCCCATGATCATGGCCAGGCACGAGCACTCGAGGATGGCGGTAAGCAGCCTCCAGTCCATCTACTCGCCCTCCGCCAGGCGCCCGAGGCGCACCAGGTAGATGCCATCGATGATGCGGATGGCGCCGTCGAGGGTCTGCCCGGCGGGCAGCGCCGCGGATCCCACCCCGAAGCTGAGCTCATAGGGGGCGAGCGGGCCCTCGACGGCCCGCTCGATGGCGGCGCGCACCAGCCCGGTGGCCGGGCCCATCCCCTCATCGTCCTCGGGGTTGCCGATGATCACGAACTCCCCCCGCCCCAGGCGCACCACAAACCAGTGCGGCGGGTGGCCGTCCGGGAAGAGCAGCGCCGAGATGCGCCGCGCCACCGACAGCGACTCGGTGCGCCCGAAGTTCTGCGACACCTCGGGCAGGCCCTTGACCCGCACCAGGATGACGAACGCGGGGGCGCCCTGGCGCAGCAGGAAGAGGCGCATCGCGCGGCGGTTGTGCAGGCAGGTCACCGGGTCGAAGAAAATCATGATCTCCTGCAGCGCGAGGTAGAAGACCGCGAAGGCCAGCGCGGTGCCGATGAGCGCCACCGGCAGGCCGCTGAGCATCTCGGCCACCAGCGCGGCGCAGATGAGCAGCGGGCAGACGGTCTCGATGAGCACGGCCTCCTCATCGGGGTTGGGGCATTCCCCGCTGTGGGGCAGGAAGGTCAGCACCGCGAAGAAGGCGGCGTAGCAGAGGATCATGGCCGGGGCCAGGAAGAACAGCGGGCCGCGGACCAGGGGGCCGTCAGGCACCACCTCGAACAGCAGGGCGTGCCAGGCGTTGCCCAGGACCAGCGCCTGGAAGCACACCGCGAGCGCGAGGCGCGGCTGCAGCAGGCGGGTAAGGCCCGCGCGCTGCGCGAGCGAGGCGGCGATCTGGCCCACGCACAGCTCCCCGAGGCTGATCATGGCGGTGAGTCCCACAAAGCCCAGCTGCGGGCGCTCCAGCAGGGTCCCGAACTCACTGGCAAGGCAGCCCGCGCCCATGAGCAGCGAGAGCAGCAGGCAGCGGCGCAGGGTGCGCGCGCGCTCGCGCATCTCCCCGCCCGCGCAGGCAAGGAGGATGATCAGCACCAGCGCCGCGAAGGCGCTGAGCTCACCCAGCACAAAAATGTCGGAGATTGCTTCCTCATCCATGGGAAAATCGCCTCTTTGCCCCATTATATCGGCACGGGGCGCGGACCGTGGGGCGGGTGGGCAAAAGTGTGACCCATGCCCGCCCGGCCCGCGCCGGGCGGTGGTGATCAAATGCCCCGCCCGGTGATAAAATGACTAGGTTTTTTGTGGCGCGCCCAGCGCGCAGGGGGAGGAAAGTGGCGATTAGGTTCCTGGCGGCCTTGCTTGCGTTCCTGTTCCTGGGCGCGCCGCTGCCCGCGTCCGCCGAATTTGTCAGCGCCAACTACGTGGACCTCGCGGTGTCCGGCGACTCGGTGCACAAGGTCTCAAGGCACCTCATCCGCGCCCTCGAGCGCGAGTTCTCCGGGGAGATCGGGGTCAACCACCTCCAGGGCTACCGCTATGGCGACGAGCGGCAGGTGGTGCAGATGCTGCGCGATGGCAAGGTGGATATCGCCATCCTCAGCGAGCACCTCGAGTTCATCGCCCCGGGCTTCCGGCTCTCCGCCATCCCCTTCATGCTCTCCACCTGGGACGAGGCGCAGCGCGTCTTCGGCGATGAGGGCATGGCGCTGCTCGCCGGGGATCTTGAGGAGCGCTCCGGGCTGGTGCCGCTTGGGCTGGTGCCCCGGGGCTTTCGCGTCATCACCTCCAACCGCCGCCTCGACAGCCCCGACGACCTTGAGGACTTCCGCATGCGGGTCCCCAACAACTCCACCTATGAGACCCTCGCCAAGGCCATGGGCTTCAAGGCGGTGATCTTCGACATCCCCGAGATCCCGGGGGCCCTGGTGGGCCACGAGGCGGACGGGCTCGCCAGCACCCCGCCCACCATCCTCTACAACACCCTCTACCTCGAGCAGCGCTATGCCTACAACACCCGCCACATCTTCTCGGTGGCGCCGCTGGTGGCCTCCCGCAGCTTCCTCGACTCCCTCGGCCCCGAGGGCGAGAGGAAGCTGCGCCGCGCCGCGGCCACCGCGCTGTCCCTGGGCTGGCAGGAGGGCCGGCGCTCCAACGAGGACGCGCTGCGCCGCCTCACCCACTACGGGCTCATGGAGGCCGCCCTCCCGGACGCCATGCGCCTCGAGATGATCAACCGCCTCGGCCCGGCCTTCGCGCGCCTGGCCAAGGACCTGCCCCAGTCCGGGGAGTTCATCTCCCTGTGCGAGCGGGCCACCGGGCGCAGCGCCAGTTCCTACCGCCTCAACTAGCCATTGCTGCCAAGCGCCTAAAAATGATACCCGTGTAGCATTCTGGCCCAGGCCTTTGTGATATGCTCATTGCATTCCCAAGCACAAAAGGAGCTGATCATGAGCAACAGCCTGGCGCTCATCGGACTGGGGGTCATGGGCCGCAACCTGGCCCTCAACCTCGCCGACCACGGCCACAGCGTGGCGCTGTGGAACTATACCCCCGACCTCATCGCCGACTTCAGGCGCGAGTGCCCCCACCCCAATGCCCATCCCTATGACACCCTCGGGGAGTGCGTGGCCTCGCTCGCCACCCCGCGGCGCGTCTTCATCATGGTCACCGCCGGACCGGCGGTGGACTCCACCATCGAGGCGCTCGCCCCGCTGCTGAGCAAGGGCGACATCGTCACCGACCTCGGCAACTCCAACTTCCATGACACCGAGCGCCGCGCCAGGTCACTGGCCACGCGGGGCATCACCTTCTTCGGCACCGGGGTCTCGGGCGGCGCCGAGGGCGCCCGCCTGGGCCCCGCCATCATGCCCGGCGGCCCGCGCGACGCCTACCCCGAGGTCGGCCCGATCCTCGAGAGCATCGCCGCGCGCGCCGAGGATGGCAGCCCCTGCTGCGCCTACCTCGGGCCCGGCGGCTCGGGCCACTTCGTGAAGATGGTGCACAACGGCATTGAGTACGCGGACCTGCAGCTCATCGCCGAGGCCTACCTCATCCTCGGCACCCTGGGCGGCGCGGACGCCGCCGCGATCGCCTCCATCTTCCGCGGCTACGCCGAGGGCCCCCTGCGCGGCTACCTGATCCGCATCGCCGCCGAGGTGCTCGAGGAGCGCGACCCGGTGACCGGCGGCGCCCTGGTGGACCGCATCCTCGACAGCGCCGGGCAGAAGGGCACCGGCAAGTGGACCGCGGTCACCGGCTTTGAGGAGCTGACCAACCTCGGGGTGATTGACGCGGCCTGCAACGCCCGCTTCTCCTCCGCCGCCCTGGCGCGGCGCGAGCGCGTCGCCTCGCGCCTGGTGCCCCCCGCCACCCCGCGCGGCCTCGACCTTGCCAGCCTCGCCAAGGATGTGGAGCGCACCCTGCACCTCGGCAAGATCGCCGCCTACGCCCAGGGCTTTGACCTCTACCAGGCCGCCTCACGGCGCTATGGCTGGGATCTCGATCCCTGCGTCATCGCCTCCATCTTCCGCGGCGGCTGCATCATCCAGGCCGACCTGCTGCGCGACATTGCCGCCTCCTACCGCGAGCGCCCCGATCTCGAGGGCCTGCTCGAGGCGCCGCTCTTTGCCCAGCGGATCAACGCCTCGCTGCCGGTGGCGCGGCAGGTGGTCGCCCAGGCGATCACCCACGGCATCCCGGTGCCGGCGCTCTCGAGCGCCATCTCCTACCTCGACGCGCTGCGCGCCCCGCGGGTGGGGGCGAACCTCATCCAGGCCATGCGCGACCGCTTTGGCGCGCATACCTTCATGACCGTGGATGGGGAGGGCCCGCTCCACCATGAGTGGGGGCAGGCCAAGGCGTAGGGGCCAGGGCGGGGATCAGTCCCCGCCCAGGAACCAGCCCGGGTGGTCGGCGCGGATGCCGACGTAGGTGATCTCGAGGGCGCGATCGTGCGCCTCGATGAGGGTGCAGCAGCGCTCCACCTCACCTTCGCGCAGCGCCGCGAGGATGGCCGCGTGCTCGTCGGCAAGCGCCCCGAGGGTCGGGTAGCGCCCCATGGCGAGGTAGCGGATGCGGTCGACGTTGGCCTTGAGATCCTGGATCTCCTCCCAGGGCCGGGTGTGCCCGGAGAGCGAGCACAGCAGCTCGTGGAAGCGGTCATCCTGCGCCGAGAACGCCGCGTGACCCGCCTCCCCCTGCGCCGCCGCCTCGCGCTGCAGCATAAGGCACTTCCCCATCTGCCCCTCAATCCCCTCCCGCTCCGCCGCGCCAAGGCGCCCCGCCGCGCGGGCGCAGGCGCACTCGATGGCGCTGCGGATGAAGCACACCGGGGCGATGTTCCCCACCGAGATCCGAGCCACCTGGCACCCGCTCTGGGGCACCACCTCCACGAGGCCGTCGCGCGAGAGGCGCATCAGCGCGTCGCGCACCGGCTGCCGCGAGATCCCCAGCTGTGCGGAGACCTCGTTGGCGGTGAAGGCGATGCCGGGCGGGAGGGTGGCGTTGACGATGAGGGAGCGCAGCAGGTCGTAGGCCTGCAGGTTGAGGGGCCGCCCCGGCGAGAACTCGTGGGGCGGGATCCTGGCATGCGGGGTCGCGGGCATCATCCCCCCAAAAGCGCGAGCGCCTGCGCGACCACCTCGGGGCGCGGCCGCGTGGCGTCAACCCGCAGCACCGAACGCTCCTCGGCAGTCGGCGCCTCGAGCGCCTCGTACTGCGAGCGCAGCATTGACTCGCCCATGAAGTGGCCCTTGCGGGCGCGGATGCGGCTCAGCACCTCCTGCTCCGGCGCGTCCAGGAAGATGAAGCGCGCCGTGGGGCAGGCGGCGAGGATCCGCTCGCGGTAGCTGCGGCGCAGCGCCGAGCAGGCAATCACCCCCAGGCGGTTGCGGCGCGAGAGCGCGTAGAGCGCGTCCCCCACCCGCTCGAGCCAGGGGGCCCGATCGGCGTCGGTGAGCGGCTCCCCGCGCCCCATCTTGTCGATGTTGGCGCGGGGGTGCAGGTCATCGCCGTCGATGAAGGTGCCGCCGAGGGCGGCGGCGAGGGCCTCGCCCACTGAGGACTTGCCCACGCCGCTCACCCCCATCACCACGATGCCGCCCGCGGCCATGGCGCTACTCGCCAAGGTGGCGGCGCAGCGTGGCGCGGACCGCGCCCGGGCCGGCCAGCAGCTCGCGGAGCAGATCCTTCACCTTGGGCGCGAGGCCGGCGGCGACCAGGTCCACGCCGAAGATCTCGGCGTTGGAGAGCAGGCCGTCGAGGCTGTCGCCCACGCTCTCCGGGTGCCCGAGGGTGATGCCCTTGAGCTGCTCGCGGAGGTAGGGCAGCTGCGGGTCCGAGGAGGGCTCGAAGGCCTGGCCCTGGTCATCCACGGCCAGCGCGTAGCGCAGCCAGCCGGCGAGGGTCAGGGGCAGCGCCACCAGCGAGGCGGTGGAGAGGCCCTTGCGGCCGTAGTTCTTGACCGTCTCGCCAAAGCGGATGGGCACCTTGAGCGAGGTGTCGGTGGCGATGCGCTGCGGCGCGTCCGGCAGGCAGCGGTTGGGCAGGCGCACCTTGATGACCTCGTCGATGAAGGCGCGCGGGGAGAGGATCTTCGGATCGTCCACCACCCTGAGGCCCTCGTCGTAGCCGAGCTTGCTGATGAGGCGCACCAGATCCTGATCGTCCATCTCGGCGTAGATGCGGGTGTAGCCCAGCAGGCAGCCGTAGACGGCGAGCGCGGTGTGCAGCGGGTTGAGGCAGGTGGTGACCTTCATGCGCTCGCACAGGTCCACGCCCGCGCGGTCGGCGAAGAGCACCCCGACCTTCTCCAGCGGCGGGCGGCCGTTGGGGAAGTCATCCTCGATCACCAGGTACTGCGGCTTCTCGGCGTTGACGAAGGGGGCGCTGAAGGAGCCCTTGGCGGTCTTGATCGGATCCATGCCCTCGAGGCCCATGGCCTTGAGGCGGTCGGCGATCTCCTGATCCGGGCGCGGGGTGATCTTGTCGATCATCGACCACGGGAAGGAAATCCGCTTGCCGTCCATGAGGTAGTCAAGGAAGCCCTGCTCCACCAGGCCGCGGGAGATCCACTGCCTCGCCACCTCGAGCACCGCCTGCTTGACCTTGTCGCCATTGTGCGAGCAGTTGTCCATGGAGAGCACCGCCATCGGCATGGCGCCCGCCTTGTAGCGCTCGTAGAGCAGCGCGGCGGTCTGCGCCATCGCGCCGCGCGCGCCCGCGGGGCCGGCCTCAAAGTCAGCCTTCGCGCCCGCGGTCAGCTCGCCCTGGGCGTCGGTGAGCGCGTAGCCCTTCTCGGTGATGGTGAAGGAGTAGACCTGCAGCCCGGGGTCGCGGAACACCGCCTTGAGGCGCTCCTCGTCCTCGGGGCGCGAGCCATCGATGAAGCAGCCCGGGACCACCGAGCCGAGGATCTCGAGCTCCACGTCCTTGTTGGGCAGCAGGGTGACGTTCACGGTCAGGAAGTCGTGGGGCTTGCCCACCAGGGTGCTGACCTCCGGATCCCAGTTGCCCACCGGGATGATGCCCGACTGCTGCTCGCCCATCTCGATGAGGCGCTGCTGCAGCGAGCCCACGAAGCCGCGGAAGATGTTGCCCGCGCCGCAGTGCGCCCACACGGGGTGCGCGGCGGTATGGGCCTGGACCTTGGCCACGTCGTACTGGGGAAGGCGGATGCCGAGGCGCCCGAACTCCGCGGCGTTCTCGGTGATTGACTTGATGTTGACTTGCATTTTCCTGTCTCTCCGGCGGGGCGGCCGCGCCGCCCCGCCCTGTCGCTAGCCGTTGATGCTGTCCTTGGCGTTGGGGTAGGCCTCGCCGCGATCCTTGCGGATCGCCTCCTCAAGGCCGATGAGGTAGGTGGCGCCGAGGGCGCGGTCGAAGAGGCCGTAGCCCGGGCGGGCCACCTCGTCCCAGATCTCGCGGCCGTGATCCGGGCGGATCACCCCGTTGAAGCCCACCTCGATGAGCGCCTTCATGATCTCGTAGAGGTCGAGGGAGCCGGTGTGCGAGACGTGGGCGCTCTCGTGGAACTGCATCGGGCCGGTGTGCTTGACGTTGCGCACGTGGGCGAAGTGGATGCGCGGCGCGACCTTGGGGTTGCGGATGATCTTGGGCAGGTCGTTCGCCGGGTTGGAGCCGAGGGAGCCGGTGCAGAGGGTGAAGCCGTGCAGCGGGTTGGGGTTCATGTCGGCGATCTTCTCGAGGTCGGACTCGCACTTGGTGATGCGCGGCAGCCCGAAGAGGTCGTAGGAGGGATCGTCGGCGTGCACCGCCATGTGGATCTGGTACTTCTCGAGGGTCGGCATGATCGCGTCGATGAAGTACTTGTAGTGGGCGCGCAGGTCGTCGCCGGTGAGCTCCTGGAACTTGTGGATCTCGGAGGTGATCTCATCGCGGCGGTTGAGCTCCCAGCCGGGCATCTCAAAGCCGTTGGAGTTGTTGGCGATGAAGTCGAACATCTGCTCGGGGGTGAGGCCCTTCATGATGCTGCCGTCAAAGGACATGGCGTGCGAGCCGTCCGGCAGCGGCATGGCGAGGTCGGTGCGGGTCCAGTCAAAGACCGGCATGAAGTTGTAGCAGACGAGGCGGATGCCGCACTGGCCGATGGCCTCGAGCGACTTGATGTAGTTCTCGATGTACTTGTCGCGGGTGTTGGCGCCGTACTTGATGTCCTCGTGGACGTTGATGCTCTCCACGCCCAGCATTTTCAGGCCCTTGGACTCGATCAGGGCCTGGCGCTCGCGGACCTTCTCCACCGGCCAGGGCTCGCCAGCGGGGATCTCATGCAGGGCGGTGATCACGCCCTCCACCCCGGGGATCTGGCGGATCTGCTCGAGGGAAACGCTGTCCTGGCCATTGGGGCCGTACCAACGCAAAGACATGTGCATCATGGCTTAAATACTCCTGTATAGGTGGGGAAAGATGCCGTAAATCTGGGGTTTTCTGCCCGATCTGACGTTACATGTATTCTAGTATATCAGTTTGGGGAGAAGCGCTCGTCTTGCAGTTTTTGGGAAGTTGATCACACTTTTTAGGGCCCCGCCGGGCGGCGGGGCCAGGGGGGGCTAGCGAGCGAGCAGGGACTGGGCGCGCCTTTGGTCGATGACCGTCATCGGCACCGAGAAGACGTGGGTGTTCTCGTCGCGGGGGATGCCCGCCACGGTCTTGCCGATCTTCCCGTTCGGGGTCAGCGAGTCGGCGAGCTCGAGGGCCACCCTGACCATCAGCTGCTTGTTCTGCCCCACCGTCATCAGCATCCGCCCCGCGGCGACCGCCTCCACGGCCCGGTCGAGGCCGTCCACCCCGAGCACGTGCACCTCGGTGGGCAGCGCGCCGCGGTACTCCTCCATGGCGGCAAGCGCCCCGAGGGCCATCGCGTCGTTGTTGGAGACAAAGGCGTAAATCTCCTTGCCATAGCGCCTGATGAGGCGCTCGGCCTCATCGTGCCCGCAGCGCTCGTCCCAGTTGCAGCTGACCTCGGCGAGCATGCGGTACGGGACGTGGTTGAGGTTGAGCGCCCGCTTGAAGGACTTGGAGCGGATCTCGGTGTGGGCGACATCATGGGGGCCGGCGAGCAGCACCAGGCCCACCTCCTGGCCCTGCGCCTCGAGATCCTCGAGCGGGCGCTCCGCCATCGCCTCCATGAGCTCCTGCGCCTGCAGGATCCCGGCGAGGTGGGCGTCGGAGTCGACGTACCAGATCCCGTCGGAGCGGTCCACCTCATCGTGCCCGGGGCTGCGGCCAAAGAAGATCACCGGGGTGCTGCTGGAGAGCGAGCGATCCGCCACCATCTCGGCGACCGTGCTGTCCACCGGGCGGATGATGATCGGCACCTCCGGGTGCTCATCCATGGCCTTGAGGGCCAGCCGCAGCTGCCGCTCCGCGTCATGCCCCGCGTCGATGACCTGCACCCCGTGGCGCCGTGGGTTGGCCCGCGCCTGCGCCTCGAACTCCTCGGCGCAGGCCCTGGTGAAGTCATCCTTGAGATCGTGGAGGAAGACCTTGATCTGGGCGGCCCCGGCGGGCAGGGCGGCCAGCAGGCACAGGGCGGCAATCGCTAGGGTGCGGAGCATGGCGGGAAACCTCGCAATGTTAGGGAATGCGTAAGTTTAGGTGGTTTCCGCGCCCTTTTCAACCATGTTTGGGCAACCGGGAAAAAACCGGGCCCGGCGCGCCTTGCGGCGCCCCGGGCCCGGTGCCGTCCCCCCGCCCTGGGGGGAGGCGCTACTTGCAGATCACGCGGTAGTTCCAGGTGTTCTGGTCATGGGTGAGGCCGGTCGCCACCAGCGAGAGGATGTGGTTCCCCGGCTTCATGTTCTCCGCCTCGGTGTCCGGGCGGTAGGCGTACTGGTAGTCAGGCTTGTCGGTGAGCGGCACGCTGACCGTGAAGCTGTACTTGCCATTGCCCAGGGACTTGACCTCGGCGGGGTAGGGCTTGATCACCGGGGCCTTGCTGCCGGGCTCGAGGATGCCGCGGTCGAGGAAGGCGTTGACCGTGCCCTTGCCCTCGGCGAAGGCGCTGTCCTCGGTCTCGAGGGTGCCGGAGATCACCACGTCCTTTTGCTTGTCAAAGCCGTCGGGCATGGTGAGGGTCTCGTCCTCCTCGAGCTCGTAGTCCTTGCCCGCCGCGGTGAGCTTGACGTCGTCGAGGTCAATCTCCACGGTGTTGTAGGTCACGAGGTCGGCCGGGGTGTCCTCGAGGCTGATCCTCACGTTCTCGAGGGTGAAGTCCTTGACGTTCTGCAGGGTGATCGCGTTCTTCACGCCATAGACGGTGACGTCCCTGACGTTGATGTCGGTCATCGGGGCGCGCTCATAGGCCTTCCAGAGGATGGCGTTCTTGGCCTTCACCGGGGAGTCGGGCTTGCCGGCGGTGATGTTGGACATGTACACGTCGCGCAGCTGCGGGGTGTAGGGCCCGAGGTCGCCCTCCTTGTCCTGCGCCGAGCCCAGGGTGTACTGGGTCTCGCCGTACATCAGGGCGTTGGAGCAGGTCGCCACCGTGTTGTCCTTGAAGTAGATGTTCTCGATGAGGCCGCCGCGGTAGGAGTTGGTCTTGAAGCGGAGCACCTGCTGGAGCTCCAGGCTGTCGAAGTGGTTGTCGTGGGCGAAGACGTTGCTGATGCCGCCGGTGCACTCCGAGCCCATGGTCACGCCGCCGTGGCCGTCGGCGAAGACGTTGTTGCGGATGATGATGTTGCCGCAGGGCTCGCCGCCCACCTTGCCGCGGTTGTAGCCGTCACGGTTCTTGCCGGACTTGATGGCGATGCAGTCGTCGCCGGTGCTGAAGGAGCTGTTCTCAATCAGCACGTACTGGCAGGACTCGGGGTTCACGCCGTCGTTGTTGTGGCCGTGGGAGTCGATCTCCAGGTTGCGCACCCAGATGTTGCGGCTGCGCAGCGGGTGGACCTCCCACATCGGGGAGTTGATGATCCTCACCCCCTCGATGAGCACGTTCTCGCAGGCGTAGGTCTCCACGGTGCAGGGGCGCAGCAGCGAGCGCAGCGGCTTGACGTCCTTGGGGGCGTCCACGTAGGTGACCTGCTCGATGTTGTCAAAGTCCACCTTCATGGTGGGGATCCTCTCGGGGACCGGGGTCACGCCGTCGGTGAGCAGGCGGCGCTCCACCGGGACCGCCTGGTCGCTCCACTGCTTGACCAGCACGTCGACCACGTCGGACTGCTTCTCAAAGCCGAAGGTGCCCTTCTTCCAGCCCTGCCAGTTGTAGGCGTCGGCCTGGGGGTTGAGGGTGCCCTTGCCGGTCAGCGCGATGTTCTTGGCGTGGAAGGCGCGGATCGGGGAGGCGTAGTTGTAGGTGTCGAGGCCCTCGAAGGAGGTCAGCACCATCGGGTAGTACTTGTTGGAGATGTTGCGGACAAAGCGCAGCTCCACGCCTTCCTCGAGGTGGAGGTTGACGTTGCTCTTAATCTCAAGGGAGCCGGTGTAGTAGACGGTCGGCTGGTCGCGGGTGGCGCCCTGCTGCGCCGGGACCACCACGGTGCCGCCGCCGGCCTTGTTGGCGTCGTCAATCGCGGTCTGGATGGCGAGGGTGTAGTCCTGGACCTTCTGGGTCATCTTCTTGTGGCCATCCTTGCCGTCGCTGACGAAGTACTCCTCGTACATGTCAGAGACCAGGCCGGCATACTTCTTGTCCAGCACCTTGAAGGTGGCATTGGGGAAGGAGGGCTCGCTCGCCTTGACCTTCTTCTCAATCGAGCTGTAGAGGTCGGCATTCCAGTAGTCATCGCCAGCCAGGGCGGAGCCGGCATAGGCGGCAACACAGCAGGCAAGCAGCGCGGGCATCAGTTTCTTCACGTCAGGTCTCTCCTAAAAAAGCGAAAAAAAAGCCACGGGGCATGATAGCAAGCCCATGGCCGCGGGGCCGCGCCAGCCCCCCGATTTATGCCCCGGGTCACAAAATGGCCGGGGGGGCTTGATGCTATACTTTTTTACCCCACCCCCAAAGCCTAGGATCCGCCCCATGGACAATGCACCGCTCCCCAAGTTGCGCCGCCAGGTGGCGCTGCTGCCCTCCGCCACCCTCCACTCCACCGAGGACGGGCGGGGCGCGCTCACCTTCCCCTCCGCCCTGCCCCGCGCCCCTGGCGGCGCCCTCGGCCTGAGGGAATGCTACGAGGAGGATCTGCGCGGGGCCGCCCATCTGCGCATGGAGGTGGGCGGTCAGCCCCATGAGGCCTACCTCATGGACGATCCCGCCACCCTCGCCGCCCTGCTGGGGGTCGCCGACCCCGCCGCCGCCATGGCGCGCCAGGATCTCCCGCCGCGCGAGCGCGAGGCGCTGGTCCCCGCCTGGCTGCCCCCCGCCGAGGATGACTTCCTCGGCCTTGCGCCCGGCACCCCCATCGGGGAGGATCTCCGCCTGGGCACCTTGCTGCAGCGCGGGCGGGGCGTGGAAATCTGGGCGGCCGGCCGCAGCCGCGCCCTCCTCGCCACCGAGGGCCTGTTTGGGGAATGGCAGCGCCACCACCTCATCGACGAGCAGCCCTTCATCACCATCGAGACCCCCTCCGGGGTGGCGCTGCACGCCCTGCCCATCGAGGGCGAGGGCACGGTCACCCGCCTCACCCCCCGCTTCCTGCTTACGGGCGAGGAGGAGGCGGCGCGCCTCTTTGGCGGCATGGGCAACGTGGTGGCCAATGCCCACGATCTCGCGCCGCTCGCCGACGCGATCCTCATCGCCCCGCTGTGGCTGCTGCTGCCCCTCTCCATGTCAGGCGGGGCAGACTACCGCGAGCAGTTCATGGCCCTGCTCTCCAGGCAGGAGGGCCTGCCCGGGGGGCAGCCGCCCGCCTTCTCCGAGGCGGCGGTGCGCGCCCTCGCCGCGCGCCTTCGCGCCGAGGCCGC
>JAILEI010000091.1 GCA_024688225.1 Succinivibrionaceae bacterium | reverse complement strand
CCCCAGCCAGAGGCCGCGCCGCCCACCGCCGCGCAACCGGCGCCTGCCAACGACCATGAGGAGGGCAATGACGCCCCTGCCGCAGACGCGGATCCGTCCGATGCCACCCCGCGCGCCGGGGTGGCGGGCTTCGTGCCCGGCGGCGACATCTATGTCAGCGACAAGGTCCAGGTCTGGGTGCGCTCCGGCCCGAGCTCGCAGCACCGGGTCACCGGCGCGATGCGCCCTGGCGATCACCTGATCTTCATCACCTACAGTCCCGGCCGCAAGTACGTGAATGCCGAGAGCGACTCGGGCAAGCGCTTCTGGATCCCCACCAGCCAGGTTGAGGATCACCCGCTGGGCCACAGTCTCACCGACATGCAGGCCGAGGAGATCACCACCCTCAGGCAGCGCCTCGACAACTACGACAGCGAGCTCAAGAGCGAGCTCAAGGCCGCAACCGATGAGCTGACCACGCTGCGCAGTGAGAACGCCACCCTCAAGAAGAACCTCACCGAGCGCGAGGAGAGCATCCGCAAGCTCGACGAGATCAGGCGCGACTATGCCAGCCGCCTGGAGACCAAGGAGCTGGACATGCAGATGCGCTGGTGGATGCAGGGCGCCATCATTGCCCTCGCCGGCGCCCTGGTGGGCATCCTCTTTGTCTACCTGCCCCGCCCGGGCTCCAGGAAGAAGCAGCGCGAGCGCTTCTAGTCCCCAGGCATGGCGGGCACGAACCTCACCTCGTACTCGCCATGCCCCAGCAGGCGGCGCTGCCCCTGCACCCTCACCAGTTCCACCTCATCCCTCAGGGTCAGGTCCTGCGGCCCAATCAGCCTGGGCACCGGCAGGGTGAGCGGCTTGCGCCCCAGCAGCGGATCCTGATCCTCATGCTGGTCGCGGAACACCGACACCACCGCCTGCATGTCGCCGCAGAGGCGCTGCGCCACCTCGCGCTCCACCCCATGGTATGACCAGCCCAGGTAGATCCAGAAGGCAGTGCCGCCCCCCAGGCCCCAGCAAAATACATACAGGAACCAGCCCAGGGCCTTCTGCCAGGTAAAGCTGACCGCCCGCACCAGGCGCCGGTACTCCTGCCTGGTCATTTCCCCTGCCCCCCAAATGCCAGGCGGGGACCCACCCGGGAGTGGCGATCCGCTTCCATCTGCAGGGCATCCTCGTCATTGCCCAGGCTCCTGAGGCGGCCCTCATAGGCCCTGGACAGCGCGGCCTGGCGCTGCTCGCGGTACACCCGCGGCTTCTTTTTCTCAAGTTCCGGATCCACGCCTGCCAGGGCCCCGGGCTCAAGCTTGAGGAGCGCCTGCAACGACTCCTCCCCAAAACCCTTGGCAGAGGGGTCGAGCTCCACATACGGCACCAGGGCCGTGTAGCTGCCGTCAAAGGCATGCTCCAGGTAGCCGCGCCGGACCACCCACAGCTTGCGCCCCAGGATCAGCTCGGCCTTCTCCCGGTCAAGGTGCCACAGCACCCCATAGAAGGGCACCAGGTTCTCGTCCAGCAGCGCGATCACCGCCGGGCGGCCCAGTTTCTCGAGATCCGCAACCCGGCCCTCGCGCACCATGCAGCGCAGTGAGACCGCGCCCAGGTCGTCACAGTCCAAAAGCTCGCCATCGGCGCGGGCATATCCCCAGGCCCGCCCCAGGGTGTCGAGGGCCTCGCTCCTGAACAGGCTCTGGCTGACCGAGGCATTGAAGCGGGCAATCTCAATCTTCTCGCCCCGGCCCTTGAACACCTCGCCCAGCAGCTCCTGGTAGTTCCGCTCCACCATCTCATCCCTGGCCACCAGGGACTTGATGCTCCCATGGTCAAGCAGGGAGGGCACCTTCAGGAACAGCGCCACGAAGACCGCCGCGGCGCAGCACAGCCCCCCCGCCAGCAACGGCAGCCTGGTGATGGCCAGCCGGAAGGCCCGCCCCAGCACCCGCCCCACCCTGGCCAGCGGGCGCAGGTCGCGGTTGCGCACAATCTGCTCGGCGCGCCGGATCATGCGGGCGCTGACCTGGCGCCTCTCCATCTGGCAGGCCAGCGCCAGGGCGCGATCGGCTATGGAGTTGATGAGGCGCGGCAGGCCCCCGGAGCGCTGGGCCAGCATGGCAATCGCCTGCTCGGTGAAGACCGGCTCATGGCAGCCCGCCTGCTGCATGCGGTAGGTGACGTAGGCCTGGACCTCCTCCCGCCCCAGGCAGGGCAGGCTGGCGAAGGCCTTGACCCGCCCCCAGAACATCTGGTGCTCGGGCCGCTGGATGCGGGCGATGAGATCCTCCTGACCGGCCAGCAGGAAGTTGACCATCTTCCCGAGATCGCCCTCGATGTTGCTCACCAGGCGGATCTGCTCAATGACCTCGTCCGACAGCCCCTGGGCCTCATCGAGGATCACCGTGGTCACCACCCCCATGGCCATGGAGTGCTCAAGCATCTGCCTGACCTTGAGGGTCAGCTCAGCAATGGACTCCAGCGAGGTGGCGGCCACCCCCGAGGCCCTGAGAATGGTGGCCAGCAGCATGTGCGGGTCAAGGCGCGGGTCATCGATGGCGATGATCCTCATCCTAGCGGGGAGGGAGCGGATCAGCATGCGGGTCAGGGTGGTCTTGCCGGATCCCGACGGCCCGCTCAGCACGCAGATCGACCCGCTGCGCGAGAGGTTCTCCCTGAGCAACTCCAGCGCGGCATGCTGCGCGGTGCCCACATAGTAGAAGCGGGGATCCGGCAGGCCGTCAAAGGGCAGCTCGTCGAGGGAAAAGAATTTTTGGTACATCTGTATACGAGGGGGCGCACCCAGCACTGTGAATCCAATCCTGCAATCTTAATCCGAAGCAGGGCAAACTTTCAGCCTTGGGCAGGCGCGGCGGTGCCGCGCGGTGGCGATTATTGTAAACTGTGGCAGTTGCGCCGCCCGCCATGCGGCGCGGCCGGGGAGGGGGAATGGAAGTTTACTTGGTGGGCGGCGCCGTGCGCGACCGGCTGCTGGGCGCGGAGCCCGGGGACCGCGACTACGTGGTGGTCGGGGCCACCGTGGGGGAAATGCTCGCCCAGGGGTACACCCAGGTGGGACGGGACTTTCCCGTGTTCCTGCACCCCAGGACCCATGAGGAATACGCGCTGGCCCGCACCGAGCGCAAGAGCGGCACGGGCTACCACGGCTTTGTGTGCGACTTCTCCCCCACCATCACCCTCGAGGAGGATCTCCTGCGCCGCGATCTCACCATCAATGCCCTCGCCGAGGATCAGGATGGCCGGATCATTGACCCCTACGGGGGCCAGGAGGATCTCAGGAAGCGCATCCTGCGCCACGTCTCCAGCGCCTTTGGCGAGGATCCCCTGCGCGTGCTCAGGGTGGCGCGCTTCGCCGCGCGCCTGGCGTGGATGGGGTTTCGCATCGCCAGCGAGACCCTGGAGCTGATGCGCACCATGTCCGAGGGCGGGGAGCTGGCCACCCTGACCCCGGAGCGGGTCTTCATGGAACTGCAGAAGGCCCTCGCCTCACCCAACCCGGAGGTCTTCATCCGGATCCTGCGCAACATCGGCGCGCTCCGGGAGGTGCTGCCCGAGCTGAACGCGCTCTACGGGGTGCCGGGCCCTAGGCGCTGGCACCCTGAGATCGACTCGGGGATCCATACCGTGATGACCCTCAAGCGCATGGCCCAGGAGAGCACCAGCGTGCCCGCGCGCTTCGCCATCCTCTGCCATGACCTCGGCAAGGGGCTGACCCCCAGGGAGCAATGGCCCCACCACCCCGACCACTGCGAGAAGGGGCTCGCGCCGCTCAAGAGGATGTGCGAGCGGCTGCACGTGCCCACCGAGTACCGGGAGCTGGCCGAGATTGTGGTGCGCTACCACGGGGACATGCACCACCTCTGGCGCAAGGGACCCGAGGGGGTGGTGGACCTGCTCTACCGGCTCGATGCCTTCAGGCGCCCGGAGCGCATCCGGCTGTACGCGCTGTGCTGCAAGTGCGACTTCCTGGGCCGCCGCGGCTTTGAGAGCCGCCCCTTCCCCCGCGCCGATTACCTGCTGGCCCTGCACAGCCTGCTCCTGGGCGTGGACACCCGCGAGTTCGTGGCCCAGGGACTGCGCGGCGCCGCCATTGGCGAGGCCATGAGGCAGCGCCGGGTGGAACTGTGCCGGGAGTTCATGAAGACCCTGCCCCGGGGCGAGAGTGACGACACCCACAACCTCATCCAGCCCTACGACTCCTTCCGCCAGTAAGAGTCCCGCGGCCATCGCCGCGGGTGCCCCAAAACCGCCATCCCGAATTATAATTGTGGCAACTGGCCAGGGGCGCCCGCCCCCCGCCGCCCTGCCCGCATGGGCCAAACCTACCACACTACAGGAAGAGTTATGAGCAGCAGCGCAAAGGATCTCATTGCCGCAGGCAAGACCGCACTCGGCATCGAGCTTGGTTCCACCCGCATCAAGGGCGTTCTCATCGACTACGAGGGCAACGTGCTTGCCACCGGCGCCTTTGAGTGGGAAAACTCCCTCGTCAACGGGGTGTGGACCTACGCCCTTGAGGATGCCGAGAAAGGGGTGGCGGCCTGCTACGCCCAGCTCAAGGCCGAGGTCAAGGACAAGTACGGCGTCACCCCCAAGTCCTTTGGGGCAATCGGGGTCAGCGCCATGATGCACGGCTACATTGCCCTCGACAAGGATGACCGCCAGCTGGCCCCGTTCCAGACCTGGCGCAACACCAATACCACCCAGGCCGCCGATGAGCTCACCTCGCTGCTGGACTTCAACATCCCGCTGCGCTGGTCCGTGGCCCACCTCTACCAGCGCCTGCTCGACGGCGAGGCGCATGTCAAGGACATCGACAAGGTCTTCACCCTCGCGGCCTGGCTGCACTACCGGCTCACCGGCCAGATGGTCATTGGCGTGGGCGACGCCGCCGGCATGTTCCCCATCGACTCCAACACCATGGACTATGACGAGGGCATGGTGGGCAAGTTCGACGCCCTCATGCAGCAGCATGGCTCCAGCCTCAGGCTGCGCAAGATCTTCCCCAAGGTCCTGGTCGCGGGTGACAGCGCCGGTTCCCTGACCGCGCAGGGCGCCGCCCTGCTCGACCCCGAGGGCGACCTCGGCGCCGGGGTCCCGCTCTGCCCGCCCGAGGGTGACGCCGGGACTGGCATGACCGCCACCAACTCCGTGGCCCCGCGCACTGGCAACCTCTCCGCCGGCACCAGCTCCTTTGCCATGGTGGTGCTCGAGCACAAGCTCTCCAAGGTCTACCGCGAGATTGACATGGTGGCAACGCCCTCGGGCTTCCCCTGCGCCATGTCCCATGCCAACAACGGCACCACCGACCTCAACGCCTGGGTGGGCATGTTCGGCGAGTTCTGCGAGCTGATGGGGATCAAGGCCGATCCCGGCACGCTCTACACCAAGCTCTACCAGCACGCCATGACCGGCGACCATGACTGCGGCGGGCTGCTGGCCTACGGCTACCACTCCGGCGAGAACGTCACCTTCATCAACGAGGGGCGCCCGCTGTTTGCCAGGATGCCCGGCAGCAACTTCAACCTCGCCAACTTCATGCGCTCCCACCTCTACACCTCCCTCGGCGCGGTGAAGCTCGGCATGGACATCCTGCTCAAGGACGAGAAGGTCAAGCTGGACTGCATCATGGGCCACGGCGGGCTGTTCAAGACCCCCGGGGTGATGCAGAACATCCTCGCCGCCGCCCTCAACACCAAGGTGGCAGTGATGGAGACCGCCTCCGAGGGCGGCGCCTGGGGCATTGCCCTGCTCGCGGCCTACATGGCGGACGGCAAGGGCAACGGCAAGCTGGAGGACTACCTCAACCAGCGCATCTTCTCCACCATGGCGGGCAAGGCGGTTGATCCCGATCCCGAGGACGTCAAGGGCTTCGCCACCTTCACCGAGCGCTATGTGAAGGGCCTCGACATCGAGCGTGCCGCCATCGCCGCGATGGACTGGTAGCGGACAATTCCCAATGGCCAAGGGCCCACCCGCGCTCGCGGGTGGGCCCTTTCGTTTACGGGGAGGGAAAGCCGGTGGCGGGAAGTGCCCCGCCCTGCCGGCTAGACAAAGAAGAACAGCAGCACCAGCCCCAGCACGATGCGGTAGAAGACGAAGATGCCCATCCCCGAGCGGGAGATGAACTTCATGAAGAGGTGGATGACGCACACCGCCACAAAGAACGAGATGGTCACCCCGAGGAGCATCTGCGTGTAGTCAACCACCACCCCCTCGGTCTCGATGATGTGGTAACCCTCGAGCAGGCCCGAGGCCATGATCACCGGGATGGCGAGCAGGAAGGAGAAGCGCGCCGCCGCCTCCGGGCGCAGGCCCAGCAGCAGGCCCGCGGTCAGGGTGATGCCGGAGCGGGAGGTGCCCGGGACAATGGACAGGGCCTGGGCGCAGCCAATGACCATGGCCTGCGGCCAGGTGACATGCCGCAGCGAGTCCGCGCGCTCGCCCTCAATCTTGAGCAGGGTGCGCCAGCACAGCTTGCGGTTCACCACCGAGGCCACGCCCAGCAGGATGCCGTAGCCGATGGTGGTGTAGGCGATCACCTCGATGGAGCGGCCGATGGTGGCAATCTGCTGCTCAAACACCAGACCGGCGATGCCCGCCGGGATGGTCGCGGCCACCAGCATCCAGCCCACGCGGGCCAGCGGGGTCATGTGCATGCGCACCACCGACTCCACCATGTAGGTGCCAATCTTCACCAGGTCGGACAGGTAATAGATGATCACCGCGAGCAGGGTGCCGATGTGCACAGCCACATCAAAGGCCAGGCCCTGGTCGGGCCAGTTCCACATTTGGCTGGGGAAAATCAGGTGGGCGCTCGAGGAAACGGGCAGGAACTCAGTCAGGCCCTGAATCAGGGCCAGGACAACAATCTGGGTAAGGGTCACTTGACTGCCTCACTACTGCCAGTCAGGGACCGCGGCATTCCAGTCAAAGTCTGAGATCTTGGTGACCCGCATCTTCTCTGGCAGGCGCGGCGCCATCTCCGACCAGATTTCCTTGACCTTGATCTTGAGGAGCGGGTGCAGGATCTCTGGGTCCAGCTCACAAAGCGGCGCCAGCACAAAGGGATAGTCCTGGATGTCGTGGCGCGGCAGCTTGCAGGGGGTGGTGCAGACCGTCTCGCCGTAAAGCAGCACGTCGATGTCAAGGCGGCGCTTGCTGCCAAAGTTGGTGCTGTTGTGGAACATCATCTCACGGCCGCCCTGGGCCTCGATGCCGCCGATGGCCTCGAGCAGATCCTCAAGGCTGCGGTCGGTGTCAAGCCCCACCACCAGGTTGTAGTAGTCAGGCTCGGCGGCCCGCACCGCGTGGCTCTGCCAGACCGAGGACACCCTGATGTCACCGAACGCCTCGCGCAGCTTGGCCACCGCAAAGCGCAGCGCGTTGTCACGGTTCAGGTTGCTTCCCACTCCCAAGTAGACCCTGGTCATAAAACTACCTCTTGCTCCTCTTGATCTCGATCCCGGCGCCCTCGGCACCCGGCACGGCCAGCGGCTTGGTCAGCCGCAGCCGCACCCGCCTGGCCCGGGTCGCGCGGAAAATCTCATCACAAAGTCCTTCCGCCAGCTCCTCGAGGAGCCTCGCCTGGCGCTGCTGGGCATAGTCCATGATGAGGCGCGCGCACTGGGCATAATCCACCCCACGCCCCAGATCGCCCGTGCGCCCCACCCGCGACAGTGGCAGGTAAAGCGTGGCGTCAACCACCAGCGGCTGCGGCTCGAGCCGCTCCCGATCCAGCATGCCGATGATGCAGTCAAAGCGCAGGCCGCGCAAAAAAACCCTGTCCATTCTAGCAGATTTTACCATCCACCCCCACGCCCGGACCCAGCGGCGGCAATGAGGACAGGGGCAGGCGCGGCCAAACCCGCACCTCGGTGCCGGCCACCTGCCCGGCGAGCAGGCGCCCATGCCCGGCGTAGGCAATCATGGCCCCGTTGTCGGTGCAGAACTCACGGCGGGCAAAGAACACCTCCCCACCCTGGCCCTCAAGCAGGCTGGTGAGCGCCTCGCGGATGAAGCCATTGGCGCTGACCCCGCCCGCCACCACCAGGCGCGAGAGCCCAGTGCGGGAAAGGGCGCGGGTGCACTTGATGGTGAGCGTGTCCACCACCGCCGCGGTGAAGGAGCGCGCCAGGTCGGACCTCTCGGTTTCGTCCGGCTCGCCCAGGCGGCGCACCGCGGTGAGCACCGCGGTCTTGAGGCCGGCGAAGCTGAAGTCCAGGCCGGGATCCTTGACCATGGGGCGCGGCAGGTCCACTGTGGGGCGTCCCGCCCTGGCGAGGCGCTCGAGGGCCGGGCCGCCCGGATAGGGCAGTCCCAGCAGCTTGGCGGTCTTGTCAAAGGCCTCGCCCAGCGCGTCGTCCACCGAGGATCCCAGGATCTCATAGTCCCCAGGGCGCTGGACCCTGATCAGCTGGGTGTGCCCGCCGGAGATGAGCAATGCCAGGAAGGGGAACTCCGGGCGCGGATCCTCGAGCATCGGGGCCAGCAGGTGCCCCTCAAGGTGGTGGACCGGCACCGCCGGGATGCCCAGGGCATAGGCCAGCGAGTGGGCAGCCATCGCCCCGGCAAGCAGCGCCCCGATAAGCCCTGGGCCCGCGGTGTAGGCGATGCCGTCCAGCGAGTCCATCCCGCAGCCCGCCTTGGACAGCGCCTCGCGCACCAGCGGCACGATCCGCCGCACATGGTCGCGACTGGCCAGTTCCGGGACCACCCCGCCATACTGCGCATGCATCGCAATCTGGGTATGAAGCACATGCGACATCAGCCCGCGGTCGCCATCATAGATGGCCACCCCGGTCTCGTCGCACGAGCTCTCAACCCCGAGGATCCTCATGTCAGGACTCCCAAAAAGGAAAAGGCCAGGCAACCGCCTGACCCTTCCGCGCCGGCCGGGCAAGCCGCCCACGCCAGCAAGCGTGATCCTTGCCGAGATCAGTAAAGGCGAGTGTGGCGCGCGTTCTCGCGGGCCATCTTCTTGGCGTGGCGCTTGACGGCCGCAGCCTTGGCGCGCTTGCGCACCGTGGTGGGTTTCTCGTAGAACTCACGCGCGCGCACGTCGGCCAGGATGCCGGCTTTCTCGCAGGAACGCTTGAAGCGCCGGAGCGCTACGTCGAATGACTCGTTGTCACGTACTTTAATGACTGGCATGTGGAAGACCACCTCACTCATGAAAACCAAAACCTGGCATCCCGCCCCGCCCGGGGCTGGGACCACCCCTGGGACCCTGCCCACGGGGAAATGCCGCAAGGCGGGATTATACTGGAAAAAGCAATGGGGTGCAAAATTTCTCGGCAGCCCGTCACTCCTGGTGGGCCTTTCCCCCAATCTCCTCCTTGAGCAGGCGCGCCGCCTCCTCGGCGAGCAGGATCGCCTCTGTGCCCTCGCTCCCCACGGGGCGCTGGAACTGGGAGTTGTAGAGGGTGGCATAGGCGCCGTTGCGGGCCAGCAGATCCTCATGGCGCCCGCGCTCGACGATCCGGCCGTCGTTGACCACCAGGATGAGATCCGCGTCGCGGATGGTGCTCAGGCGGTGGGCAATCACCAGGGTGGTGCGGCGGTGCATGAGGCGGTCCAGCGCCTTCTGCACGATGTGCTCGGACTTGGAGTCAAGAGCCGAGGTGGCCTCGTCGAGGATGACCAGCGGGGCATCCTTCAGGATGGCCCTCGCGATGGCCAGGCGCTGGCGCTGCCCGCCCGACAGCGAGGCCCCCTGCTCCCCCACGTGAGTGTCCAGCCCCTCCGGCAGCCCCCTTACGAAATCCTTGAGGTAGGCCGCACCCAGGGCCGCCCACATCTCCTCCTCGGTGGCCCCCTCCTTGCCGCAGGCAAGGTTGTCGCGGATGGAGCCCTCAAACATGAACGAGTCCTGGAAGACCATCGCGATCTGGGAGCGCAGCGAGGCCAGCGTGACGTCACGGATGTCCTGCCCGTCAATGTAGATGGCGCCGCCGTCAATCTCGTAGAGGCGCGGGATCAGGGCGCAGATGGTGGACTTGCCGCCCCCCGAGTTCCCCACCAGCGCCACCTTGGTGCCGGCCCGCGCGGTGAATGACACCCCCGAGAGCACCTTGCGGCCGTCGCTGTAGGAGAAGTCCACGTCCCGGAACTCCACTGCCGAGTGCAGCGGGGGCAGGGACTGCTTGTAGCTATCGTCGGCATCCTCGTAGGTATGGGTGTCAAGGATCTCGTAGATGCGGTCCAGCGCCAGCATGGCCTGCTGGATGGAGATAAAGTTGTTGCCAATCGACTTGAGCGGCGTGTACAGCATGATGAGCGCGGCGAGGAAGGCCACAAACGCGCCGGGCGTCAGGACCCCGCTGACGATCAACCCCAGCCCGAAGTACAGCACCCCCGCCACCACGCAGGTGGCAACCAGGTGCATCACCGGGGACAGCCAGTTGGTGTCGCGGATGAGCTTCATGTCCAGGCGGAACAGGCGCTCCGAGTTCTCGGTGAAGCGCCTGAAGGTGAAGTCCTGGAGGTTGAAGGCCTTAATCACCCGGTTGCCGGCGGTGGTCTCGTTGTAGAGGGTGAGCAGTGAGGAGTTGCTCACCACGGTGCGGCCGATGATCTTCTTGATGCGGCGGCGCACGATGCGCATCGGCAGGAACAGGAACACCAGCGCCCCCACCGAGACCAGGGTCAGGTGCCAGGACTGGTAGACCATCACGCAGATCAGCGAGGCCGAGGAGAAGAAGCGGGTGAGGAAGAGCTTCATGCTGCCGATGAGCTGCCCGGAGGCGGTCTGGGCGTCGGTGGCAAAGCGGAACATCACGCTGCCTGAGTTATTGAGGTCGTAGAAGGTGGTGTCAAAGGAGAGCAGGCGGTCAAACAGCCGCAGCTTCATGTTGAGGCCGACCTTGCCGCCCACCCAGCCATTCACAATCGCCGAGACGTAGATGAGGATGCCCTGCAGCACCGAGAAGCCCACGATGGCGCAGGGCACATAGATCACGAACTCCCGCTGCTGCTCGATCATGGCCTGGTCCATGAAGGGCTTGAGGAAGGAGGCCACCACCGCGTCCAGCGCCCCCACCGGGATGGTCAGGGCAATCCCGAGCAGCAGCCAGAACCAGAGCGGGCGCACAAACGGCCAGAACTGCCGGTAGGAGCGGATGAAGGAGGTGTTGGGGTTCTTGGAGGTGTCACTGAGCACCAGACGGGGCGGCTTCACCACAAAGTTGATGCCCGGGGCCTGGCGCCCGCTGGCCATTGCCCCGGCGCCCCGGTTCCCTGCGCTGTCCTTGCCTGCTGCGGCCACGGCCAAACTCCCATCCTCGGTAATGTCCCGCCATTATGGCACAAGAACAAATAACCTAAAAAGGCAAAGCGCCACGGCGGCCGCGCGCGCCCAAACAAAAAGGCGGCGGGCCCCAGGGGGCTCCGCCGCCAATGCGACTGCCGGGTGTGTACCAGGCACCTGACAGGAGGCACATGCAAACATCCGAGATCCCTTGCCTGCTTAGTTAGTCTTAGGTAACTCGAATAAGCATATCCTAACCAAAGTTCGCCCCACTTTCAACCGCGGACCGCCAAAAAGGGCGCCCTGCACCAAGCGGGTGCAGGAAATTCCCGCCCCGCTCCCGGCCTGCCCCATCAGCCCCCAAGGAGCAAATAAAAAGTATGCCGATAGAAAAAAAACAAATTTTTTTCTTTAATTTATTGATTTAACGGAATTTTGAATAAAAACCCGGCCCGGGAACCCCATTCCGGGATACCAGGGTCCCCGCTCCCCGCGGTCCCATCCGCAGGGTGGCCAAGGACAGGGAACCAATGGCCAGTCATGCAATAATTTCATTGTTTTTCAGCAAGATGAATTAAAGTCAGACCTCACTTCTGAGCGCACATTGCCACCCCAGGGCCGGCACTGAAAAAAAAATGAAATTTTTTTTGCCCTGGGACGGAACTTTTGGCAAATGGTGCACTCTAAGTTACAGAACTTGGAAAGTTCACCAAATTTTCCGGCTTCTTCTGAAAATCCCTTTTTAATGCCAGATCCCCCGATCTGGCATTTTTTATTGCCCAGCCGTGAGCGCCCAAAATTTTTTTTCAGGTTCCAGGAACTTTTGGCGAGTGGGGCACTCTAAGTTACAGAACTTGGAAAGTTCACCAAATTTTCCGGCTTCTTCTGAAAATCCCTTTTCATGCCAGATCAAATGATCTGGCATTTTTATTGGCGGCCTCCCCGCCAGGCGCGCTGATGACAAGGCGCCGCCACTCCCCGCCCGCGCCACGCACCCCGGCCCGATCCCCAAGCGCCAGGGCCTCCCCGCCCTCCCCATCCCGCACCAGGGGCAGCGCCGGGCGCTCCCAGGGGGCGATCCCCAGCTCCACATAGAGTTTCTTGACGCTGCGCCGGTGCGCGCGCAGGCGCGGCCTGATGATCTCCGACCCCAGGTAGGCA
>JAILEI010000070.1 GCA_024688225.1 Succinivibrionaceae bacterium | reverse complement strand
TGCCCGCGCGGCGCCTGGGCGGCCTTGGCCCCGGCCCCGCGGGTTCCTGGGGGTGGCTGCCGAAGACCCTCTTCCTGAGCCAGGAGTTTTGCTGGTACAGCGAGAGCGCTGCGGAGCAAAGGCGGCCCGCCCACTCGCAGAGCTCCCCGTCGCCGGCGGAGGCCGGGTCCGGGACCTCCGAGGGCCTCAGGCAGGTGCAGTCCGGGGCGGCCAGCCCCGCGTCCCTGACGGAGCCCGCCATGCGGCTGAACGCGAGGCGGTACCTGCCAAGCTCGGCCCTCAGGGCGGCGGCCTCGCCCAGCAGCGAGACCGAGCCGGCCGCGACCGCGTCGCGCAGCGAGCTGATGGCCTCGCAGTCCGCCCCCGCCACCGAGGCGGCCTCCGCAAGCAGGCCCCCAAGCGGGGCGGCCGCGAGGGAGCGGGCATACTCCTCCCTCGTCATGGTCACCGTGTCACCGCCGAGGACTGGCATCGCCGCACCCCCAAATCCCAATGCCTTATTTTCCCATAAATCCCCTTTTATTTCAAGTGGTAAAGCGATTTTTAGGCGGTTTTTGCCGACTTAATTCCCTTGTTTTTCAATGGGTTGCCACGGAGCGACCCTCAATGCCAACTTATTGATTTTAAAGGGTTGTATCAGGTGCCAGTCTCAGGCAGCGGCTCGTCCCCGGGCAGGGGCAGCGCGTTGCCGGCCTGGTCCACCAGCCTCCCGGTCTCGATTGAACCGGTCTCAACCATCTGCCTCAGCTCGCCGCGGGTTATGGACCTCAGTCCCTGGGCCGCCTTCCTGAACCCGGCCCTCACGGCGCCGCACTCGTAGAGGATCCTGGTGGTGAGCGAGTAGCCGGTGCCGTCGGCGTGGAAGATCCTCAGGCGGTCCATGCCCCGGTTGGTCATGACTACCCAGACCTCACCCCGGTCCCAGGTGATCCCCAGGTCGCCTGAGCAAAGCCTGGACATCAGCCGCTGGGCCCCCTCGCCGCCGTTCTGTGGGGTGCCCAGCAGCAGTATCTTGCCCGAGGCGAAAAGCCCGCTGTCAGCCCTTCCCATGGTGTGCCCTCCCCAGTGCCATGACCAGCGCCGCGGCAGTCGCCGAGGCCTGGGGGTCCAGCGTGTCCCAGGACAGGGTCACGCCGCCAGCTGACAGTGAGGCCCGCATGCCCCCTTTCGGCGCCGCCGCCGGCACCGCGCCCGCCGGTGACCCGGCGGCAGGTGCCGGCGGCGGCGCCGAAAGGGTGAAGAGCTCGGGGCAGGTTGGGATGGGATGGTTCTTGATGTTGGCCACAAAGGCATTGAGGCCGGGGCAGCCATCCTCGCTGAGCCTGCCGTGCACCGCGAGCGCGACCGCGCGCTCCACATAGCGCACTGTGGTCTTGCTGGAGATGCCGGAGCGCTCGCTGATCCGGTTGATTGAGATCAACCCCCCCTCAAGGCAAAGCCTCCTCAGTGTTGGTTATCACCAAAATGATCTGAGTTGATCCTCTTAAATGATCCGATTCCCCAGATTGCAACTCCCCTTACTTTTGCAACTTGCCCACTAGTCCACAGCCAGTCCCACTCCCGCCTAACCGTAACACTTATCAGTAACAAATTATCAGTAACATCGGCCAGGCGTTACGGATAGCCAACATTGCTAAGATTCCCGCTCCACAGTTTTTCAAGGAGCAGGCATGCCAATGACTAGAAAGCTCGGGGGCAAGTTCGACCCCTCGCTAACCTATGACCGTGCGATTTTCCTGGCAACGCACAGCAGCTACGAGGCAGAGAGGAACCCCTCGCTGCGCCTCACCCACGGCAGCGCCGTGAGGATCATGTGCAGGATGAGGGCGCAGGGGCTGACACTTGAGCGCCTGCGCTCCATGACCCCAGTTGAGGTTGCGGGGATGCTTGCCCGACGGCGGCAGGCGACCCCTGATGCCGGCCAGGGGGAAGGCGGCCGCTCCCTGTACCTGGAGCCTGACTTCGCCGATCTCACGGGCAGGCTAATCAGGAGCATGGACCACAGTGGCGGCACCACAAGCGCCAAGCTCCGCCTGCAGCGGAAGATCCTCTACGAGGATGCCTACCTGTCCCGCGAGAACCGGGAGCGGTGCGCAAGGGAGGGGCTCCGCCCATACTCGCTCTCGCACTTCTACAAGCTCTGGCGGAGGTTCGAGGGCAGCCGTGTGGCACCATCATTCAGGCGCCACTACACCCCGGGAGGTGTGGCGGAGTTCGACTTCACCGGCGTGACAATGACGGCCTCCTCCGGCCAGAGGGCGACGTTCGCGGTGCTGGTCCTAAACTACTCAAGGAAGGTCTATGTCGAGGCCATCGCCTCACAGGGCACGGAGGACTCGGCGCGCGCCATCGTCAACGGCTTCCACAGCTTCGGCGGCGTGACCGAGGTGCTTCGCGTGGACAACTATGCCGCAGCCGTGAGGGGCCCAGGCAAGTACAACGGTGAGTTCACCGACGCCTACCGGATGCTCGCGGCGCGCCTTGGGGTGTCGCTCTCATCGATGCCTCCGCGCCGCCCGGGGCTGAAGGGGGCGGCGGAGGCCGCGGTGAAGATCGCGACCCATGTCCTCATCGCCAGGATGAGGGAGCGCGAGCGCCAGGGGCAGCCCTTTGCCTCGCTTGCCGAGATGAACGCCTGGCTGCGCTCGCACCTGGACCTGGTGAACGGGACCGTGGTGCGCGGGGTCGGGCTGACCCGCAACGAGCTGTTCGAGGGCACGGAGCGCGCCGCGCTCCATGGCGTGGACAGCTGGGCCATCAGCCTGGGCGGCATCGTGTCCATGACGCTGGGCA
>JAILEI010000013.1 GCA_024688225.1 Succinivibrionaceae bacterium | reverse complement strand
CGCGCGCCCTGGCGCGCGCCGTCACCATGGCCAGCCACGACCACCCTGAGGCCATCCGCGGCGCCGAGGCGGTCACGGTCGCGGTGCGCCTGGCGCTGGAGGGGGAGGGCAAGGCGGCGATCCGCCGCGCCGTGGAGGCGGAGTTCTACCCCCTTGGCTTCACCATTGCCCAGCGCCGCCCCGCCTACCGCTTTGACGCCACCTGCCCGGGCAGTGTCCCGGAGGCCATCGTGTGCTTCCTGGAGGGGGAGGGGTTCGAGGGCACGCTGCGCCTGGCGGTCTCACTGGGCGGGGACAGCGACACCATTGCCTCCATCGCGGGGGCCATTGCTGGGGCGCACTGGGGGGTGCCGCCTGCCATTGCGCAGGAATGCGAGCGGCGCCTTGACGGGCCGCTTCTCGATCTGCTGCGGGGACTTGAGGGGCGCCTGGGCGGCACCCCAGGCTAAGCGCTAGGCGCGGGTGTCGAGCAATGAGCCCAGGACCTGATCCTGGACCTCAAGCGCCTTGGCATTGGCGCGGTAGAGCACCGAGGAGGACTGCTGGCCGGTCAGCTCGGCGGCCGCGTCGGCACCCACCGCCTGCGACCTTTGGACCTGCGCCACCTCGGCGCCGCCCTGGGGCCGCTCCGCGGCCTGCATGCGCTGGGGGTGGAAGCCCTCGGTGCCAAGGTTGGCCACATTGTGGGCTGAGGAACCAAGGAACGACTGCGCAACCCCGATCCCGCTGGCGCTGATATCCATGCCCATGACCTAACCCTCCACGGCAACCCCTCATCCCTGGGATTATAGTAGGCCCGGGCCGCAAATGGCGAGTCCAGGTGCCTTTTTTTGCCAGGGGCTCAGCAGGCGCAGGCGACCCTGAGGGTGCCGGTGGCGCCGCGCACGTCTCCCATGCGTCCCGCGACCCCGCGGCTGAGCGAGAGTCCCTGCACCGCCCCCGGGGTGAGGGTCACGCCCACATCGGTTATGCCCGAGGTGCCCGGGAGCGAGGGCGCCTTAAGGCCGATGCCCCCAGCTGCGACTTCGCCGTGCCCTTCCAGGCCATCTCCAGGGCAAGGCCCGCGGTGGGCGCCGCGGCGCTGCTGAGGCGCCACCTCGCGTCCACCCCCGCGCCGCAGTTGGGGTGCGAACCTTTTTTTCCTCACCGCGCCCAACGGGCTGGGCATTTGGGGCATAATTGTGGCTTGCGGGTCAGTCCCGCCACTGCCAGCACCCTGGGATATCCAAGATCATCCATGAGCATCAGCGACCTTGACGTCAACTACGTCTTCTTCATCGGCGGCCTGCTGCTGGCGGTGTCGGTGCTCGCGAGCAAGGTGTCCTCACTCATGGGCACCCCGCTGCTGCTGCTCTTCCTCGCCATCGGCATGATGTCGGGCGAGGACGGGATCATCATCCAGATCGACTACTCTGACTACACCTCGGCCTACCTGATCTCCAACCTGATGCTCGCCCTCATCCTGCTCGATGGCGGGCTGCGCACCAACTTCGGCACCTTCCGCGCGGTGGCCACCGAGTCGCTGGTGCTCGCCACGGTGGGCGTGGCTGTCACCTCGGCGGTGATCGGGGCGGTGGTCCACTTCGCCTGCGGCCTCTCGGTGCTGCAGTCGCTGCTCATTGGCTCCATTGTCGGCTCCACTGACGCGGGCGCGGTGTTCTCGCTGCTGGGCGGGGTCAACCTCAAGGACAAGGTCTCCTCAACCCTGCAGATTGAGTCGGCGACCAACGACCCGATGGCGATCCTGCTCACCACCACCATGCTCGCCCTGGTCACCGGGCAGGCCAAGGATCCAGCGTCCATCGCCATGTTCTTCGTCACCCAGTTCGGCCTCGGCATCGTGCTGGGCATCTCCTTTGGGGTCTTCGGGCGCTTTTTGGTGGCCACCCTCAACCTCAGCCAGGGGCTTTACTCGCTGTTCATCTACGGCGTGGGCATGGTCGGCTTCGCGGTGACCTCGGCGCTCTATGGCTCGGGCTTCCTGGAGATCTTCATCTTCGGGATGATCGTGGGCAACCAGCGGGTGCGCGCCATCGGCTACATCCTGCCCTTTGGCGAGGGCCTCACCTACTTTGCGCAGATCACCCTCTTCCTGCTGCTGGGGCTGCTGGTCACCCCGCATGAGATGCTTGACTACGCCTACCCCGGGGTGGTGACCGCCGCCGCGATGGTGCTCCTGGCGCGCCCCCTCGCGGTCTTCCTGTGCATCCGCCCCTTCTTCGCCCGCTACTCGACGCGCGACCTGCTGTTCATCTCCTGGGTGGGGCTGCGCGGCTCGGTGCCGATCGTGCTTGCCATCTACCCGGTGATGGCCGGCCTTGAGGACTCCCAGCTCTACTTCAACGTCGCCTTCATCGTGGTCATCATCTCGCTGCTGGTGCAGGGGGTGGGGGTAATGCCCATGGCGCGCCTGTTCCGCTGCGTGGCCCCCGCGGTCTCGACCCCGATCAACAAGTCGCAGGTGGGGATCAGCCTCTCGGACGACTATGAGCTCTACAACTACCGGGTGATGAAGGACAGCATGCAGGGCGCGGCGCTGCGCAACTTCCGCTTCCCCTCGCGCACCCAGATCGCGGCGGTGTTCCGCGACGGCCACATGCTCAAGGCCACGGGCGACAGCCGCCTCGAGAAGGAGGACATTGTGAGCATCATCGGCCATGACGCCGACGAGCCGCTGCTCAACTCGATCTTCTCCCAGGACCGCCCCCAGAAGCGGCCCCTGCCCTACAAGGGCGACGCCATCTACAAGGGCGCCACGCTGATGCGCGACCTAAGGCGCGACCTGGGGCTCGAGCTGACCTCCTTCGAGACGGGGATGAGCCTCTCGGAGTTCATGTCCTACCACATCGGCGGCTTCCCGCAGCTAGGGGACAGCGTGGACCTCATGACCGTCAAGTTCACCGTGGTCGAGCTCGAGGGCGACCTGGTCTCCAAGGCCGGCCTCACCATGCTGGGGGTGGTGCAGCCCGGCAGTGACATCAAGATTAGCGATGGGGCCTGAACGCCGGCTGCCGCCCCTCGACCCGGGGCTGGAGAGGGGGCTGCGCCCGCTGCTTGCGGAGGTGTCGCTGCTTGACCGGCGGCGCATCATGCTGCGCTGCCGCGACCTCAGGCAGGGCAAGGGCGATCCCGCCGCCATCCTCGCCGCCGCCGGGGAGGCCGCCGCGGCGGCCCGGCGCCGCCTCATGGCGATGCCCACCCCCTCCTACCCCAGCGAGCTGCCGGTCTCCGCGGAGCGCGAGCGCATCGTCGGGGCCATCCGCAGCCACCAGGTGGTGATCATCGCCGGCGAGACCGGATCAGGCAAGACCACCCAGCTGCCCAAGATGTGCCTCGAGGCCGGCTGCGGGCGGCGGGGGATGATCGGCCACACCCAGCCGCGGCGCATCGCCGCGCGCGCCGTGGCGGCGCGCATCGCCGAGGAGCTCGGGGAGCCGCTGGGCCTGAGCGTCGGCTACAAGGTGCGCTTCACCGACCACTGCCCCCCGACCGCCTTCGTCAAGATCATGACCGACGGGGTGCTGCTTGCCGAAATCCCCCATGACCGGCTGCTGCTGCAGTACGACTGCCTGATCATCGACGAGGCGCACGAGCGCTCGCTCAACATCGACTTCCTGCTCGGCTACGTGGGGCAGATCCTGCCGCGCCGCCCCGACCTGCGCCTGGTCATCACCTCGGCGACCATCGATCCCGAGAGGTTCTCGCGCCACTTTGGCAACGCCCCGATCATCGAGGTCAAGGGCCGCACCTACCCGGTGGAGGTCGCCTACCAGCCCCTGCACGAGGACGGCCGGGAGCGCGACCTCACCCTCGAGGAGGGGGTGGCGGAGGCGCTCGCGGCGCTGCAGTCCGTGGGGCCGGGCGACACCCTGGTCTTCCTGCCCGGCGAGCGCGACATCATGGACGTCGCGGCCTACCTCGGCAAGCAGAACCTCCGGGGGGTGGAGATCGTGCCGCTCTTCGCCAGGCTCTCGGCGGCCGAGCAGGCGCGCATCTTCGCCCCGCACCCGGGGATCAGGGTGGTGCTCTCCACCAATGTCGCCGAGACCTCGCTGACCGTGCCCGGCATCCGCTACGTCATCGACAGCGGCCTGGCGCGCATCAGCCGCTACAGCACCCGCACCAAGATCCAGCGCCTGCCCATCGAGCCCATCTCCCAGGCCAGCGCCAACCAGCGCAAGGGGCGCTGCGGGCGCATGGAGAGCGGCATCTGCGTGCGCCTCTACTCCGAGGAGGACTTCCTCTCAAGGCCCGAGTTCACCGAGCCCGAGATCCTCCGCACCAACCTCGCCCAGGTCATCCTGCAGATGGCGAGCCTCGGCCTCGGGGCGGTGGAATCCTTCCCCTTCATCGACCCCCCGGAGGGGCGGCAGGTCACCGACGGCCTGCGCCTGCTTGAGGAGCTCGAGGCCATCGAGCCCACCCGCGGGGAGGGCATCCGCCTCACTAGGGTGGGGCGCGAGCTTGCCCGCATCCCCGCCGACCCGCGGCTCTCCAGGGTGCTGCTTGAGGCCGGGGCCCGCGGCTGCCTGCGCGAGGCGCTGATCGTGGTGGGCGCCCTGGCGGTCATGGATCCCCGGGAGCGCCCCCTCGACCGGCGCGAGGCCGCCGCGCAGGCGCACGCCCGCTTCCGCCATGAGCAGTCGGACTTCCTCTCCTACGTGCTGCTGTGGCGCTACCTCGACGAGCAGCGCGCCGCGCTCTCCACCGCGCAGTTCAGGCGCCTGCTCCGCCATGACTTCCTCTCCTACCTGAGGGTGCGCGAGTGGGTGGACACGGTGCGGCAGCTGCGCGCCACCATGCAGATCATGGGGCTGCGCGAGGGCGAGCCCTCGGACGAGTATGAGCCGCTGCACCGCGCGCTGCTCAAGGGCTTCATCTCCCAGGTGGCCTTCTACAAGGATCCCGAGCGCCACGCCTACCAGGGCGCGCGCGGCTCGGCGCTGCGCATCCACCCCTCCTCGGGCCTTGGCAAGCGGCCGCCCAAGTGGATCTGCTTTGCCGAGGCGCGTGAGACCACCCAGGCCTTCGCCCTCACCGTCGCCAAGGTCGACCCGCTGTGGGTGGAGGAGGCCGCGCCGCACCTCATCAAGCGCTCCTACCAGGAGCCGCGCTGGTCGCGCGAGCGGGGGCAGGTGGTCGCCTCGCTCACCGTGACCCTCTACGGGCTCACCCTCGCGAGCGGCCGCGAGGTGCCCTACGGCAAGGTCGATCCCGCCCTGAGCCGCTCCATCTTCATCCGTGACGGCCTGGTGCCCGGGGCGCTGTCCCGCCGCCCCGACTTCGTGGTGCGCAACCTCGCGCTCATCGAGGAGGTGGAGGGCGAGGAGGAGCGGGGGCGCCGCCGCGACCGCCTGGTCGATCCCAGCGAGCTCGAGGCCTTCTACGCCGCCCGCCTCCCCGAGGCGGTGCTCGACGAGCGCACCCTGTGGCGCCACGTGCGGGGCATGGGCGACCAAAAGGATCTGCTCTTCACCCGCGAGACGGTGCTGCGCGAGGGGGCGGGGGAGTTTCGCGGCGAGCTCTACCCCACCGCCTGGCGCCAGGGACGCCTCACGCTGCCGCTCACCTACGTGTTCGATCCCACCCGCGAGGACGATGGGGTCACCGTGCACCTGCCGCTCGCGGTGCTCGCCCAGGTCGACGGGGCCGACTTCGTGCGCCAGGTCCCGGGGCTGCGCCTGGAGCTCATGACCGCGCTGATCCGCGGCCTGCCCAAGCGCCTGAGGGTCAACCTCATCCCCGCCCCGGAGTTCGCGCGCGCCCTCCATGAGAGCCTCGAGGGGCAGGAGGGGGGCGACTTCCTCGCCAGCGCCGCCCACGAGCTGACCCGCATGGGCGGGGCGGTGGTGGAGCCCGGGGACTTTGACCTGGGCGCGCTGCCCGCGCACCTGCGCATGACCTTCTGCATCGAGGACCAGCGCGGCAAGCCGCTGGAGCGGGGCAAGGACTTCGGGGCGCTGCGCGGCAAGTACCTCGGCAAGTCGCAGGAGGCGCTGCAGCGCCTCGCCGCCCCGCGCCGCGAGCGGGTCTCGGGCGGGGACTGGCCCTTCGGGCGGCTGCGCGAGAGCGAGGAGCGCCGCGAGGGGGCGCTCAGCGTCACCGTCTACCCCGCGCTGCTCGATCGCCGCGACAAGGTGGCCCTGGGCTACTGCCAGAGCCGCGAGCAGGCCGTGGAGGAGGGGGCGCGCGGCCTGGCACGGCTGCTGGTGCTCTCGCTCGCCGATCCCACCGCCTACCTAGAGCGCAGCCTGCCCAACCGCGCCAAGCTCTCCATGTACTACACCCCGCTGGGGCCGGTGCGCGACCTCATCCTCGACCTCTCGCTCGCCGCCGCGCGCGACCTCATGGCGGAGAGCGGCATCGAGGCGCGGGACGCCGAGGGCTTCTCGCGGCTGCGCGAGTACGTGCGCCCCCGCTTCAACGAGCGCGCCCTCGAGCTGGCCGCCCTCACCGAGCAGGCGCTCTCGCGCGCCCACGAGCTGCGGCGCCGCCTCAAGGGGCGCATCGGCCTCGAGGTGGCGAGGGCCTACGCCGACGTCTCCGCGCAGCTCTCCCGCCTGGTGCGCAAGGGCTTTGTCTTCGACTGCGCCGCCGATGACCTCAGGCAGTACCCGCGCTACCTCGAGGGGGCGCTGCTGCGCCTCGAGCGCGCCCCGCGCGATCCCGCCCGCGACAGCGCCTGCCTCGCGCGCGTCGAGGCGGTGCAGGATGAGCTCGAGTCGGCGCTGGGGCGCTATGCGGGGCGCTTTGTCCCGCTGGCGCTGCGCCGGGTGTGGCTCATGATCGAGGAACTGCGGATCTCCTACTTTGCCCAGCAGCTGGGGGCGCGCATCCCCATCTCCGACAAGCGCGTCCACCAGGAGATTGAGCGGGTGCTGCGCGAGGAGCCGCCCCGCGCCTAGGGGTTCGCGCATTAGCATAATTTTTTGTGTTACAGGTCACAGAATCACAAAAACCTACAGTTTTTCAAGCTAAAACTGCGCCAGCGATCACATCCTCACCCCCCTTATTACAGAATAATGCTCCCAAATGGTGCAACTGGCACCCTTCCCCATGCGCCCAGGCCCTACCCGGGCGGGCGCAGTTTTGCGAGGCGGCCGGCACATGGCCGCGGATTAATGAGGAGTTTTATCGGCATGGCTACCAGAAAGGAGCATGACTTCATCGGCGAGCTGGAGATCCCGGACAATGTCTACTACGGCGTCCAGACCTTCCGCGCAGTTGACAACTTCAAGATCACCGGGCACCGCTATGGCGACTACCCTGACTTTGTCAGGGGCTTTGCGTACATCAAGAAGGCGGCGGCCCTCGCCAACAAGGAGGTCAAGGTCCTCGAGCCGGCGATTGCCGACGCCCTGGCCGCGGCCTGCGACCGCGTGCTCGCGGGCGAGTTTGCCGACCAGTTCGTGGTGGACATGATCCAGGGCGGCGCCGGCACCTCCACCAACATGAACACCAACGAGGTGCTGGTCAACATCGCCCTCGAGGCCACCGGCCACCACAAGGGCGAGTACCAGTACATCCACCCCAATGACCACGCCAACCTTGGGCAGAGCACCAACGACACCTACCCGTCCTCGATCAAGGTCGCGGCGGTGATGATGATGGACCGCCTGCTTGCGGCGATGCAGAACCTCATCGGCGCCCTCGACGAGAAGGCCAAGGCCTGCGAGGGGATGATCAAGATGGGGCGCACCGAGCTTGAGGACGCCGTCCCCACCACGCTCGGCAACACCTTCCACGCCTTCGCCTCCTTCATCCGCGAGGATCTCAAGGGCATTGCCGCCGCGCAGGACCTGCTGCGCACCCTCAACATGGGCGCCACCGCGATCGGCACCGGCATCAACTGCCACCCTGACTACAAGAACGTGGTGATTAGGATCCTCAACGAGATTACCCATGGCAGCTACCGCAACGCCGAGGACATGATTGCGGCGACCCAGGACACCGCCGACTACGTCAGCGCCTCCGCCGCGCTGCGCACCCTGGCCGTGCACGTCAACAAGATTGCCAACGACCTGCGCTGGATGAACTCCGGCCCGCGCTGCGGCCTCGGCGAGATTGAGCTCCCGAAGATGCAGCCCGGCAGCTCGATCATGCCTGGCAAGGTCAACCCGGTGATCCCCGAGGTGGTGCTCATCTCCTGCTACCAGACCATGGGCAACGACCTCACCGTCACCCTCTGCGCCCAGCGCGGGGAGTTCGAGCTCAACGGCGTCGAGCCGGGCATCGCCTACGCGCTGTTCAACTCGATCCGCATCATGACCAACGCGATCAACACCCTGGCCGACAAGGCGGTGAAGAACCTCAGGCCGCTGCCTGAGGCCTGCCTCAAGTCAGTGCTGGGGAGCGTGGGCATCGTGACCGCCTTCAACCCCTACCTTGGGTATGAGAAGTCCGCGAGCATCGCCAAGGAGGCCCTCGAGACCGGCAAGGCCGTGGGCGACATCTGCCTCGAGCGCGGCTACATGTCCAAGGAGGAGATCGACAAGATCCTGAACCCCGCCAACATGCTGAACCCCAGCATGGTCCGCGGATAACTGAGGAGACCTAGCATGGTACTTATAGAAATCATCATCCTCCTGGGGACCATCTTCCTGGGAGTCAGGCTCGGTGGCATCGCCATCGGGTATGTGGGGGGCCTGGGCGTCATCGCGCTCTGCGCCCTCGGCCTGAAGATGGGCTCCGTCCCCTGGGACGTGATCCTGATCATCGCCTCGGTGATCGCGGCCATCACCGCCATGCAGCAGGCGGGCGGCCTCGACTACCTGGTGCGCATCGCCGCGCGCATCCTGCGCGCCCACCCCAAGCACATCAACTTCCTGGCCCCGACCGTGACCTGGCTGCTGACCGTGTTTGCGGGCACCGGCCACACCGCCTTCTCGATGATCCCGGTCATCACCGAGGTTGCCAAGGGCCAGAACATCCGCCCCTGCGTGCCGCTGTCTATCTCCGTGGTCAGCTCGCAGATCGCCATCACCGCCTCGCCGGTGTCGGCGGCGGTGGTGTTCATGGCGGGTGACGCGGCGCTGGGCGGCATCGGCATCGACTACCCGACGCTGCTGCTCATCTGGATCCCGACCACCTACCTCGGCTGCATGCTCACCGCGCTGGTGATGAACATGTTCTGGCCGATGGACCTCGACAAGGATCCTGAGTACCTGGCCCGCGTCAAGCGCGGCGAGATCTCAATGGCCAAGGCCGTGGACGAGAACGCCCCGCTGCCGCCCTACGCCGCAAGGTCGGTGTGGATCTTCCTCATCGGCGTGCTGGCGGTGGTCTTCTACGCGACCGCCATCTCCAAGAACGTGCAGCTCATCAAGCCCTCGGTGGTCACCGGCTACGAGCAGGTCTACCAGTCCGAGAACAAGGCCACCTTCGACCAGCTGGTCGAGCACGAAAAGCTGGAGGTCAAGCAGGATGCCGCCAAGGGCCCCTACGTGGACAACCCCAAGAAGGTGCTCGCGCTGCCGCGTGACGGCGCCATCATGAGCTTCATGCTCGCCATTGCCTCCTGCATCGTGATGTTCTGCAAGGTGGACGTGAGCAAGCTGGGGTCGACCTCGACCTTCAAGTCAGGCATGACCGCCTGCATCTGCGTGCTGGGCGTGGCCTGGCTGGGCGACACATTTGTGTCGAACCACACCGCGGAGATTAAGGAGATGGCCTCGAGCCTGGTCTCGCAGTACCCGCCGCTCCTCGCGGTGGCGCTGTTCCTCGCCAGCATGCTGCTCTACTCGCAGGCCGCCACCGCGCGCGCGCTGATCCCGACCGTGATTGCGGCCCTGGGCATCACCGCCGCCAACAATGGCGACGCCTACATCCTGGTGGCCTCCTTCGCGGCGGTCTCGGCGCTGTTCGTGCTGCCCACCTACCCGACCCTGCTCGGTGCGGTGCAGATGGATGACACCGGCAGCACCCAGATCGGCAAGTACGTGTTCAACCACCCGTTCTTCATCCCGGGCGTGCTCGCCATCGCCTTCTCGGTGGCGCTGGGCTTCGTGGTGGCCCCGATCATGCTCTAGGGCAGTCTCTTGCCATGGAAATGGCCCGCCAGCTGGCGGGCCTTTTTTTTGGTGCTGTCCCATATGGTGTGGCACCATGGCCAGGAACCCAAAAGATGGGGGGCCAATCCTTTTGGGCGGCGCGCAGGTCAGTGGGTGAGGTCCCAGACCACCTTGGCGAGGAAGATGGCGATCACCACCATGATGAGCGGCCGCACCGCCGCGGCGCCGCGGTGCTTGAAGTAGGAGGCGCCGAGCAGGTTGCCGGCGATGGAGAAGGCCCCCGCCACCAGGCCGAGCAGGATCAGGATCTGGCCCTCGATGAGGAAGACGGTGAGCGCCGCGATGTTGGTGGTGAGGTTGATGACCTTGGCGATGCCGTTGGCGCGGTCCAGCCTCACGCTGGCCACCGAGGTGAGGGCGATGATGAGGAAGGTGCCGGTGCCGGGGCCGTAAAAGCCGTCATAGGCGCCGATGCCAAGCGAGATGGCGAGCGCCAGGGCCATGGTGCGGGGACCGTGCGCCTCCTCCCGGGCAGTGGCGCCGAAGTCCTTGTGGCGGAAGATGTACCAGGCGGTGGCGGGCAGCACCAGGAGCAGCAGGATGAGCAGGGCGCGCTCGTCGACCAGCAGCACGCACCTGGCCCCCAGGCACGATCCCACGAAGGCGGCGGCCGAGCAGGTGAGGGCGAAGCGCCACTTGATGTAGCCGCTGCGCGCAAAGCGCCAGGTGGCAAGCGCGGTGCCCAGGGTGGAGCTGAGCTTGTTGGTGGTGATGGCAAGGTGCGCGGGCAGCCCGCCGATGATGTAGCCCGGCAGGGAGATGAGCCCGCCGCCCCCGGCGATGGCATCCACGAAACCAGCGAGGAAGACCGCCGGGCAGGCGATGAGGAAGGTGGTGAGGTCGGGGGTGAACATGGGCGCGCTCCAGTGCCGCAGGGCGGCACCGCGCCGCCCTTGGGGGGGCGATTATAGGCGCGCCGGTGCGACTGGGTCAAGCCCGCGGCTAGAGGGCCTCGATGGCGGCCACCAGGTCCCGGGTCTCGGGATCGAGGCGGGCCTTCTCGAGCAGGGGGCGCGCGGCGGAGCGAAAGGCCTCCTCGTCCACCTGGCGGATGGTGACCCCCAGCTCGGCGGCGCGGGCGAGGCACTTCTTGGAGTGCTCGAGGGTGAGGCGCAGCTCGGCGGCGCGGGCCACCTTGGCGCCGGAGATGAGCAGGTCGCGCTGGTCCTTGGTGAGATCCTGCCAGACCTGCTCGGAGACGAAGATTACGTCCGGGGTGCGGGTGTGGCTGTCGATGAGGTAGTAAGGGGCGCTGCGGTAATGGCCCATCTCGAGGTAGGGGCAGATGGCGTTCTCGGCCCCGTCGATGGTGCCGTTGTCGAGGGCGGAGGCCACGTCCGAGAAGGGCAGGGGCGTGGGGTTGGCGCCGAGCAGTGAGACAAAGCGCATCATCACCGCCGACTCGGTGGTGCGCAGGGTCAGCCCCTTGAGGTCCGCGGGGCTGGACGCGGGCTTGCGCAGGTAGAGGTTGCGGGTGCCGAGCCCAATCAGCGAGAGCCCGATGATGCCGTGCCCGGCGGTGGCGTTGAGCAGGTACTTGCCCGGGAGGTCACTGTCGATGAAGGCTTGCACGTGGGCGCGGCTGCGGAACAGGTAGGGCAGGGACATCACCCCGTAGGCGGGGGCGAGCGAGGCCGCGAGCGATCCGTTAATCTTCACCAGGTCGAGGCTGCCGTCCATGGCCAGGCCGACCATCTCGCGCTCGGTGCCGAGCTTGCCCTCGGGGAAGATGCGGATGGTCATGCTGCCCTGGGACTCCCGCTCGACCTGCTGGGCCATGGCCTCCAGCGCGAGGTGCTGGGCGCTGCCCACTTGCATGGAGTGCCCGAGGCGCAACTCGAGCGCCGTGGCGGGAAGGGCAATGGCCAGCAGCATGGCCAGGCAGGCGCGGATCATCATTTTTCACTCCCGGCAATCTTAAGGAGGCGGTGGCGGAGGTTGAACCCCCACATGGCCTTGAGATCAGGCGCGGAGAAGAAGCGCTCCCCGAGGTGGGAGAGGGTATAGCGCTGCTCCGCGGTGAGGTAGACCAGCTCGATGCCGCGCTCCTTGAGCCCCTCCACAATCTGCTGGTAGTGGCGGGCCTCGAGGCTCGAGCCGTAGATGCCGGCCTCGTGGCAGGTGTCGCGCAGCAGCGCCTGGTCAAACTCTGAGAGGTGGGTGAAGGCGTTGCGGGACATCACCACGCTCAGCACGTCGTAGGAGTGGTTGTCCACGAAGATGCGCGAGTCGCGGTTCACGAACCCGTTGTCGTAGATGTACCACAGGGTGTTCTCCATGCCCTTGATGGAGTCGCTCATCGACTTGAGCACGCTGTAGGCGGCGGGCACCGGGGTGAGGTCCATGACCTTGACCGCGGTGGTCTGCCCGAGGTTGGCACCGGTGAAGACGCGCCGGCCGAAGGACTCGGCGGGGTAGTTGACCCGGTTGTCGAGCATGGTGATGCGCCAGCCCAGGTACCAGGTGCCGATGATCTCGATGTCGTTGTTGCGCAGCCGCTCGATCTGCTGGGAGTACCAGTTGTCGGCGAGCACCTGCTCGTACTCGAACTTGGAGGAGAAGAGGTAGGGGGCGGCGAGGCCCGAGAGCTCCGGCGCGCCGAAGTTGGCGAGGGTGCCAAAGTCCGCGCAGGTCACGGTTTGGTGCTCGGTGGTGGGGAAGTTCATCAGCACCGTCTCCGGGCCGCCGTCCACGCCCTCCGGGTGCAGGGAGAGGGTCAGGCGCCCATGCGAGCGCTGCTCCACGAGATCCTTCCAGTAGGTGAAGGTCTGTCCCAGCACCGATTTCGACGAGGAGTCGAAGGAGACGGTGATGGACATGTGGTCAGCACTGTCGTCGCAACCGCCCAGGGCGGCTGCGATCAGGGCCGCCCCCGCGGCGGCCAGGCGCTTGAGTCCGCGCATCTGACTAGGCCCGCTGCTCGCGTGCCCGGCGGACGGCGCGCACAATGAGCGGCGACAGCCAGAGCAGGATGGTCAGCACCCCCAGGGTCGCCGAGATGGGGCGCTCGAAGAAGGAGGTGAGATCCCAGCCGGACTTCATCATCGACTGCATGAAGGTGTTCTCGAGCATGTCGCCGAGCACCAGGCCGAGGATGGCCGGGGCCACCGGGATGCCGTTGCTGAGCATGAAGTAGGCGACCACGCCGAAGCCGAGCATCGCGACGATGTCGAAGTTGATGTTGTTGATGGCGAAGGCGCCCACGATGCAAAAGCCGATCACGATCGGGTGCAGGAGGTTGGAGGGCACGTACATGATCTTGGTCGCCAGGCGCACCGCCAGCCAGCCCAGCGGGATGATCAGGATGTTGGCGAGGATGAAGACCATGTAGATGGCGAACAGGAAGTCGGCGCTGTCCTGGAACATCGACGGCCCGGGCTGCAGGCCCTTCATGTAGAGCACGCCGATCACGATGGCGGTGATCGAGTCGCCGGGGATGCCGAAGACGAAGGCGGGGATGAAGGCGCCGCTTATCGCCGCGTTGTTGGCGGTCGAGGAGTTGGCGATGCTCTCGAGGGACCCGTAGCCGTACTCCTCGGGGTGCTTGGAGAACTTCTTGGCGATGCCGTAGCAGATCCAGGCCGCGATGTCGCCGCCGGCGCCCGGCAGGATGCCGATGCTGGTGCCCAGGGTGGCGGAGCGGAGGATCTGCTTCCACCAGTCGCGGATGCGCCCGAAGATGCCGGAGAACACGCCCTCGGTCTCCATGGCGATCTTCTCGAGCACGGTCTGCTTGTGGGAGACGTTGCGGAAGATTTCCGCCAGGCCGAACATGCCGATCATGGCGGGGATGAAGTTGAAGCCCTCAAAGAGCTCCACCGCGCCCATGGTGAAGCGGGGGAAGCCGAGGGTGATGTCGAGGCCGATGCAGTTGATGAGCAGGCCGATGAGCAGCGAGATCATCCCCTTGACCGTGGAGCCGGTGGAGATGAGCACCGCGCAGGAGAGGCCAAGCACCGCCAGCCAGAAGAACTCGAAGGAGGAGAACTGCAGGGCAATCTCGGCGAGCATCGGGGCCATGGTGAGCAGTACCAGCGAGCCGAAGAGGCCGCCGAGGGCGCTCAGCGCGAGATCGGTGCCCAGCACCCGCGCGGCGAAGCCCTTCTTGGCGAGCGCGTAGCTGTCGTTGCAGTAGGCGGCGGAGGACGGGGTGCCCGGGATGTGGAGCAGCGTGCCCGGGATGTCGCCCGAGAAGATGGCCATGGCCGCCATGGTAATGATGGAGGCGACCGCCGGCACCGCCGGCATGTAGAAGGTGATCGGCACCAGCAGCGCCACCGCCATGGTGGCGGTAAGGCCCGGCATGGAGCCGATGAACAGGCCGTAGAGGCCCGAGCAGACGATCACCAGGATCACCTGCGGGTCAAGCAGGAGCGCGAAGCCCGCGGACATGGTGGCCAGGTCAAACATGCTTATCGCCTCCGGCTAGAAAGAGAGAATGCCTTCCGGGAGCGGCACCAGCAGCCCCTTGTAGAAGATCAGGTAAATCACGATGGTGGCGCAGGCCGAGACGATCGCCGCCCTCAGGGGCGGGGTCTTGAGCATCAGCATCTGCACGATGAGCACCACGAACATGGTGATGATGAATCCCAGGATCTCGGCGCACAGCAGGTAGAAGACAATGAGGCCGATGACCACCAGGATGTTCAGGGCGCCACCCAGGGTGATGCCCTCGACGTTCACGAGCAGCCCCTTGCCCCGGCCCTGGCGGAAGCCCTGCACCGCCAGGATCACGCCGCACACCGCGAACAGGGTGGCGAGGACCATGGGGAACAGCCCCGGCCCCGTGTGCCCGTCGGGCAGGTCGGGGAATGACGCGGAGTGGAGGAAGATGGAGATCCCGAGGATGGCAATGATCACTCCCAGGATGCCGTCGTGAAGCTTCATTTTGGTGTCCTTTCCAAAGCGCACCCGCCCAGAGGTGGGCGGGTGCCATGCCCTTGGTGGGGGCGTTACTACTTGGCGAGGCCGAGGGCCTTCATCGAGCTGCCGAGGTCGGAGTCGGACTGGGCCATGAACTTGCCGAAGTCATCCTGCTCGAGGTACTTGATGCCAAAGCCGCGGTCGGCCATGAACTTCACGAACTGCGGATCGTCAACCGACTTCTTGATGGCGGCGGAGATGCGGTCCTTGATGTCCTTGGGGGTTCCCTTCGGGACGCCGAAGCCACGCCAGGTGCCGATGGAGAGGTCGGTGCCGAGCTCCTTGAGGGTCTTGAGGTCAGGGAACTTGGGATCGCGCTCGTCGGACATGACGGCAATCGCGACGGCCTTGCCGCTGTTGATCATGCCGGCGCACTCGGCCAGGGAGGCGAAGCAGACGTCAACGCCGCCCGCGGCCATCTCCTTCATCGCCTCGGCGGAGCCGGTGGTCGGGATGTAGTTGAGGGCGGTGACCGGGAGGCCGATGGTGGAGAGCCACTTGCCCATGGAGACCTGCCAGATGGAGCCGGCGGAACTGCCGGAGGCGCGGACCTTGCCCGGGTTGGCCTTCACGTAGGCGACGAACTCGTCATAGGTCTTGTACTCGGCGTCGGCGCGGATGGTGATGCCGGCCGCGTCCATGTTCACCAGGGCAATCGGGTCGAAGTCGCCCGGGGCCACATTGGTGGTGTCAGGGTTGGCCCAGTGGTTCATGGCGAGCTCCGCGGTGAGCTGGCCGATGGTGTACCCGTCGGGCTTGGCGGCCTTGACGGTCGACCAGGCAATGCTGCCGCCGCCGCCGGTCTGGTTGATGACCTTAATCGGCTGGCCAAGCTCCTTCTCCATGATGCTGGCGATCATGCGGGCCACCGAGTCGGAGCCGCCGCCCGCCTTCCAGGCGCAGTACATGTTCACCGCGTGTGAGGGGTAGTCAGCGGCATTGGCGGCAACCGAGCCAAAGACCATCGCACCGGCAGCCAGGAGGCTCGCCGCAGCAACTCTCAGTTTCATATTCAACTCTCCTAATGTGGGGTTTGCGGGTTCCGGGAAAATGCCCATGCGGCCATGCCCCCTTCGCCATCTCGACAAATCTATGCTAAAACATAGGCCCGATAAAGTTTGGCATGGCAAAAATGCAACGCAGATCCCAATCCGTGCCGTGATATGGAAGGCGGGATTGACAACTCTGGAGGCGGCATGGCAGGGAAGGTGGGAGGCAGGCTGGGCAGGGCGCCCCTGCGGGACAACCCCTTCGCCGAGCAGACGGACCTCAGGGAGGGCCCGTTCGCGGGCAACGACCTCAACACCGCGCTGCTCTCGGCGCGGCCCTCCACCTTCATGTTCACCATGTCCTCGGACGCGATGCGCGGCTCGGGGATCCTCAATGGTGACATCCTCATCTGCCGCCGCGACCTGCTGCCCCGCGAGGGGGACATCATCATCGCCGAGTGGCGCGGGGAGTTCTGGGTGCGCCAGTGGGTGACCCGGCCCACGCCGCGCCTCATCGCCTCCGACGGGGTCTCCCCGGACATCCTGCTTGACGACCTCAACGCCGCGGGGTGCTTTGGGGTGGTGTCAGGGGTGGTGCGCCGCCTCAAGTGCCGCCCCGGCAACTTCACCGCCCGGCGGCCGCCTCCCAGGCACTAGCGGGGCATGGTGCGTCGCCCAGGATCGCGCAACCGTTTCAGTCTCTGCCAACTTCTTGACTTCACTTGAAAAAAAATATACCATCCCGCGCAGGTGCGCGTACTGGCGCGCAAAATGCTGGGGAGGGAATCCCACCATGGCACTGAAACTCGCGATTTACGGCTATGACACCGATCCGGGGCGCCTGCTCCTCGAGGTGATGGAGGAGCGCAAGGTGGGGCTCGGCGGGCTGTTCCCGCTCAGCCCCCTGGGCGGCGAACCCGACGCGGTCACCTACGGCGGGCGCAACCATGCCGTGGTGGCGGTTGACGACTTTGACTTCAAGGGCGCCGACGCCGCGATCTTCATCACCACCCCGGACGAGACCTCCCGGGTGGGGCCCCGCGCCACCGCCAGCGGCTGCCTGGTGGTCGACTGCAGCGGCGCCCAGGGTGACGCGGTGCCCCGCATCCTCCCTGAGATCAACCCCACCGAGCTGCGCCGCTCCTATGACGCCGGGCGCCTGATGGTGGCCCCGCTGACCTCATCCGCCACCGCGCTGGCGCTGATCCTCTCCCCGCTGCACGTGGCGCTGGGCCTGCGGGGCGCCAGCGCCACGGTGCTGGAGTCGCTGTCCGAGCAGGGGCGCTTCGGGGTGGAGACCCTCTCGGGCGAGACCATCGCCCTGCTCAACGGCTGCGCCGGCGAGCATGAGGGCTTCCCGGCGCAGGTGGCCTTCAACGTCCACGCGCGCATCGGCGACCTCGCGGGGGCGGGGCGCACCGTCCACGAGGCAGCCATTGAGCGCGAGGTGCGCTCGCTGATGGGCGATTTCCCCCTGGGACTCTCGGTCACGGTGCTGCAGGTGCCCACCTTCTACGGCCATACCCTCACGGTCCGGGCGGAGCTTGAGGATGAGACCACTGCCGAGGAGGTGGCGGACATCCTCGGCGAGAGTGAGCACCTGGAGCTGCGCGGCGACGACGAGATTTTGACTTCGGTGGACGAGGGCGTGGGCCATGACCGCGTGAGCGTCTCGCGGCTGCGACTGCTTGGCGGGCGCACCCTGGAACTGGTGGCGATGATCGACAACACGAGGCGGGGCATGGCGATCAGCTGCGCGCGCCTCATCGAGCTGGCATCCTCGTTCCTTGGGGGCGCGGAGCCGGGTGGAAAAAGTTAGCACGCTTCTTGCAACTGCGTGGTGGCGCGTGGCCCGGCCGCAGCGGCCCAGGGCGCGAAATGCGCAGGAAAAGGGCGTTTTATGGTGTTTTGCTGGCCATATATAATTGCAGGTGAGGGCGGGAAACGGGGCGAGCGCCGCCCCTTCCCGCCCGCCTTGCCAGGGGCGGGGGCGCCCAGTGCGCCCGGAAACGGGGCCCTGGCGGGCTAGCGGGGGAAATGATGAAGCGACTTCACAAGACAGCACTGGGCCTGGCCCTGCTGTGCGCGGCCATGGGCGCCCGAACGGCGCCCGAGGATGGCACCTTCACGATCGACATCCGCGGGCCAGAGGAGGAACCCCAGATCCAGCAGCCGGCGCCCCGCCAGCAGCGTCCCGCCCCGCGCCCGG
>JAILEI010000171.1 GCA_024688225.1 Succinivibrionaceae bacterium | reverse complement strand
GCCCCCTCCCCCGGGGCGGAAGGGGCCGCCGGTTCCGGCGCGGGGGCCGCCCCGGGCTGCCCGGGTTCCGTGCCCTCATCCCATGTAAAGCCCAGGGGCAGGCATTCGCCCGCCCGCGCCTTTTCAGCAGCTCCCATTACGAGTCCCCCTGGGATCCGCGCCCATAGGGCGCGACCTTGAACAGCAGCAGCATGCCCGGGATGGTGAGCAGCGTGCAGATAAGAAAGAATTGCTCCCAGCCCACCGCCTCCACGATGTAGCCGGTGACGGCGTTGCAGAAGGTGCGGGGCACCGCCGAGCAGGAGGTCAGGAGGGCAAACTGGGTGGCCGTGAACGCTGGGTTGGTCTCGCGGGCGATGAAGGAGACGAAGGCCGCGGTGCCCAGCCCGGTGCCCAGCGCCTCCGCGGCAATCACCAGCGCCAGCATGTAGACGGGCGGGCAGCCACCGGTGCCCACGTGGGCAATCCACATGAAGCCGAGGATGGTCACGGCCTGGGCCACCCCAAAGATCCACAGCGCGCGGTTGATGCCCAGGCGCAGCATCCAGATCCCGCCCAAAAGACCGCCCGCCACCATCGACCACAGCCCGGCATTCTTGGCCACCACCCCAATCTCAGTGAGGCTGTAGCCAAGGTCAATGTAGAAGGGGGTCGAGAGGGCGGTGGCCATGGAGTCCCCCAGCTTGTACAGGAAGACGAACAGCACCACCAGCAGCGCGCTGCCCACCCCGCGCCTGGTGACAAACTCGCGAAAGGGCTCGACGATGGCGTCCCTTAGGGTGCGCGGGGCGTTGGCCACCTGCGGCTCGCGGATGAGCAGCGTGGCGGCGATCCCCGGCAGCATGAACAATGCGGTGAGCACGAAGGCCACCCGGAAGTCCCAGATCCCCGCCACAATCAGCGACAGCCCGCCCGGCACCAGCGAGGCGATGCGGTAGGCGTTGACAAACAGCGAGTTGCCAAGGCCCAGCTCCTCGTCGGACAGGAACTCGCGGCGGTAGGCGTCAATGGCAATGTCCTGGGTGGCGGAGGCCAGGGAAATGAGCAGCGCCATCGCGGAGATGGCAAACATTCCCCCCTGGGGATCGATGAAGCCCAGGATGGCGATGGTGGCCAGGAGCAGGATCTGCGTGGCCAGCATCCAGCCCCGGCGCCTCCCCATCCCCAGCAGCGAGAAGCGGTCGAGCAGCGGGGCCCACAGGAACTTCCAGGTGTAGGGAATCATCAGCAGCGCCAGCAGCCCAATGGTCTTGAGATCGATGGCCGAGCTCCTCAGCCAGCCATTGACCAAAACCATGAGCACGTACAGGGGCAGTCCCGAGGAAAACCCCAGGACAATGCAAACCCCCATGCGCCTCGAGAAGATCTGCCGGATGAGCTCCCGCCTGCCCCCGCTAGTCATGGAAGTTTTCAAACTGCAGCGGCTTGTCGATGTCCGCGCCCTTGATGAGGGCGATGGCGGCCTGCAGGTCATCGCGCTTCTTGCCGGTGACCCTGATGACCTCGCCGTTCTGGCGCGGGTCGACCTTGAGGCCGGACTTCTTGATGATGGCAATCACCTTCTTGCCCAGCTCCTTGTCGATGCCCTCCTTGAAGGTGGCAACCTTGTAGGACTTCTTGCCCGAGCGGCAGATCTCCCCGTACTCGGCGGCGCCCGGGGCGATGCCCCGCTTGGACAGGCGGATGCGGAACATCTCCTCCATCTGCTGGACCTGGAACTCCTCGGCCGCCTCCATCTTGACGCTCAGCTCCTCCTTGTTGAGGGTGAAGGAGGCCTCCACCCCGCGGAAGTCATAGCGGGTCAAGAGCTCACGGTTGGCGTTCTCCACCGCGTTCTGCAGCTCATCCTTCTTGATTTCTGAAACCACGTCAAAAGACGGCATGGGCAAACTCCTCCAAAAAGCGACTCACTCGGCCAGCATGCCCTGGGCGACCCCCGCCACCCCCTCGGCATCCAGTCCCAGGGCATGCAGGATCTCCGGCCTGCTGCCCTCCATGATGAAACGATCCGGGATCCCCAGGCACCTGACCCGGCAGGGCAGCCGCTCCTCGGCGCAGAGCCGCGCGATTTCCTCGCCGATCCCGCCCTCGAGGCAGCCCTCCTCGACGCTGATGAGGATCCCATGGCCCCGCGCCGCCTGGCGCAGCAGGTCTTGGTCCAGCGGCTTCACAAAGCGCATGTCGAGCAGGGTGTAGCCCCGCTCCCGCGCCATTTCCAGCAGATCCTGGGCAATGGTGCCAAAGGCGGCAATCGCCACCCCCGCACCCTCGTTGAGCACCCGGCCGCGGCCGATGGGGACGGTCTCGCCAAGGCCGATCCCCTGCGGGGTGTTGCGGCTGTCGCTGCAGCGCGGGTAGCGCACCGCCGCGGGGTGCCCCAGGGCATAGGCCGTGGAGAGCATGCGGTAGAGCTCATCGGCGCCCGAGGGCACCATCACCGTGAGATTGGGCACCATCCTCAGGTAGGCAAGGTCGAATGAGCCGTTGTGGGTGGGCCCATCGGCCCCCACGATCCCCCCGCGGTCAATGGCCAGCACCACGGGCAGGTCCTGGATGGCGAGATCATGGATCACGCTGTCAAAGGCCCGCTGCAGGAAGGACGAGTAGATCGCCACCACCGGGCGCATGCCCCCCGCCGCCAGCCCCGAGGCGAACACCAGGGCATGCTGCTCGGCAATCGCCACGTCAAAGAACTGGCTGGGGAAGCGCTCCGAGAACTCCTGCATGGCGCTCCCCACCCGCATGGCCGGGGTGATTCCCACCAGGGCGCGGTCCGCCGCCGCCTGGTCGCACAGCCACTTGCCAAAGGTCGAGGACAGCGACTTGCCCTCCGGCTCGGGGGAGGGGGGCAGGCCCAGGTCCGGGTCAAATGCCGGCACCCCGTGGTAGCTGATGGGGTTGTGCTCGGCAGGCGCATAGCCCTTGCCCTTGCGGGTGACCACATGCAGGAACTGCAGCCCGCGCAGCTCGCGCAGGTTCTCGAGCACCGGCAGCAGCGAGTCCAGGTCGTTGCCGTTGATGGGGCCGATGTAGTTGAAGCCAAACTCCTCAAACAGCGTGCCTGGCATCACCATGCCCTTGACGTGCTCCTGGGCCCGGAGGGCAAAGTCACGCACGGCGGGCAGGCGCTCCAGCACCTTCTTGCCCCCGTCAATGAGCTTGGCGTAATGGGGGTTGGACAGCAGCCGCGACAGGCCCTGCGCCACCACCCCCACGTTCTCGGTGATGCTCATCTCATTGTCATTGAGCACGATGAGCAGGTTGAGATCCTTAAGCGAGCCCGCATGGTTGAGCGCCTCAAAGGCCATGCCCCCCGAGAGCGCGCCATCGCCGATGATCGCCACCGTGCGCTCCCCGGTCCCGCGGCTGCGGCTCGCCACGGCGAGGCCGAGGGCGCTGCCGATGGAGGTCGAGGCATGCCCGGTCGAGAGCACGTCATAGGGGGTCTCGCCCCGCCAGATGAAGGCGTGCATGCCCCCGCGCTGGCGGATGGTCGGCAGGCGGTCCTTCTGGCCGGTGAGGATCTTGTGCGCGTAGGCCTGGTGCCCAACGTCAAAAATCAGGTGGTCGCGAGGGGTGTCGAAAATGTAGTGGAGGGCGATGGTCAGCTCCACCATGCCGAGGCTCGATGCCAGGTGGCCGGTGGTCTTGCTGATGGTGTCAACCAGGTACTTGCGGATTTCACTGGCCAGGGCGGGCAGCTGGCCGGGCGCAAGGCGCCTGAGGTCGGCGGCGCCGTTGACCTGGTCGAGCAGCGGGTAGGCAGGGGCTTGCACCTCATGCATGTCAGTGATCCCTCTCCACCGCAAAGCGGGCAAAGTCCATGAGCACCGAGGTATCCCCGGGGATATCCGCGAGCGCCGCGAGCGCCTCATCACGCACCGCCTGGGCATAGGCCCTCGCGCCATCGAGGCCCAGCAGCGCCGGGTAGGTGCTCTTGCCCTCGGCCTCGTCCTTGCCCTGGGTCTTGCCCAGGCTGGCGGTGTCCCCGATCACGTCAAGCACGTCATCCCAGATCTGGAAGGCCAGGCCAACCTTGCGCGCGTAGGCGAGCAGCGCCTCCCGCCCCTCCTGCGTGGCGCCCGCGGCGATGCCCATGGCCACCGCGGCGACAATCAGGGCCCCGGTCTTGCGCGAGTGCAGCAGCTCAAGGCGAGCCTGCGGCAGGGACTGCCCCTCGGCGGCCAGGTCCAGGGCCTGCCCGCCGCACATGCCCCGGCAGCCCGCGGCGGCGGACAGGATCCCCGCCCACTGCGCCCGCAGCCCAAGGCCGGCCGCGGGGAGGTGCCCCTCGTCACCGAGCAGGATCTCATAGGCCAGTGACTGCAGGGCGTCGCCGGCGAGCAGTGCCATGGCCGGGCCGAACTTGGCGTGGACCGTGGGCTGGCCGCGGCGCAGGGTGTCATTGTCCATTTCCGGCATGTCATCGTGGATGAGCGAGTAGGCGTGGATGCACTCCACCGCCGCCGCGGGCCGGTCCAAAAGGCTGGGGGCGGCGCCCATGAGGCGCCCCGCCTCGTAGACCAGGAAGGGGCGGACCCGCTTGCCACCCAGCAGCAGCCCGTGGGCCATGGCCTCGCGCAGGCTGGGGGACTCCCGGTCCAGGGCCTCGACGCACCTGCCCAGGAAGCCGTTAACGCGCTCCCGTGCCGCGGACATTGAATCAGTTAAGGCGCTCATCTGTATCTTGCTGGCTCCTGTCACCTCGGAAATGGGCCGCGCCTCAGAAGGGCAGCCCTCCATCTTCCGCGCCCCCAGGGCTGGGCTGCCCCGCCGCGGCCAGGGGTTCCTCTCCCTGCTGCAGCTCCTGCATGCGGTTGCGCGCGGCCGCCACCTTGCGGGACATCTCATCCAGGGTCTTGCGGCAGGACACGCTCAGCTGCATGCCCCGCTCATAGGCGGCGATGGCCTCGTCGATGCCCATCTCGCCGCGCTCGAGGGCGGTGGCGATGTCACCGAGCTCCTTCATGCGCTCCTCAAGGGAGGGTTCCTTGCCCTTGTCCATTCACTGCTCCCCTCCCGGCCCCGCCGGGATCCTTGCTGCCCTGCGGCTACTGGCGCAGCTGCGCGCCAAAGCGCTCCCGCGCCGCGGCGACAATGCGCCCGGCGACCTCCTCAACGGCCGCGTCCTCAAGGGTGCGGCCCTGATCCTGCAGGATCACGCCCACGGCAACGCTGCGGCTGTCCCCCAGGGAATCATCGGAGAAGACATCGAAAACCCGGGCGTCAACCACCAGGCTGCCGCCCGCCTCGCGCAGCGCGGCGACGAAGTCGGAGGCCGCCACGCCCTTGCCCAGCACGAAGGCGAAGTCACGCCTGATGCTGGGGAACTTCGAGACCGGGGCCGCCACCGGCACCGCCCGCTCGGTGATGGCGCCATGGCACAGCTCAAACACCCCCACGTGCTGCTTGAGCCCCAGCTCACGCTCCACCTTGGGGTGCAGCATGCCCACGCAGCCCACCAGGCGGTCGCCCAGGTAGATGTCCGCGCCCTGGGTGGGGTGCAGGCAAGGCGTCGCGGTGGGGCGGAAGGCAAAGGCGCCCGGGCGCCCGGTCAGCAGCAGCAGGCTCTCAACATCGCCCTTGAGGTCGAAGAAGTCGAGCGGGCGGGCGGGGATTGCCCAGTTCTCGTCAGCGGCGCTGCCCGTGGCCACGCCCCCCAGCATCGCCTCCTGGCGCACCCCGTTCTCGGCGCCCGCGTCACGGATGTACACGAGGCCCTCCTCAAAGAGGCGCACCCGGCGCTGCTGGCGGTTCAGGTTGTACCGCAGCGCCCCAATGAGCCCGCCCAGGATGGTGGTGCGCATCGCCGACAGCTCAGGGGAAATCGGCGAGGTGAGCAGCAGCGGGCGTTCCGGGGAGAGGGCCTCGAGCACCTTGGGATCGGTGAAGGAATAGGTGATGGCCTCCTGGTAGCCCCTCGCGAGCAGCGCGTCCCTGAGGCGCGGCTCGCGCAGCCTCGCCTCGGGGCGGGGCACGGAGCGCAGCTCGCTGACCGGGACCAGGTTGGGGATCTTGTGGTAGCCATGGATGCGGGCCACCTCCTCGATCAGATCCTCCTCGATCTCTAGGTCAAAGCGGAAGCTGGGCGCCACGGCCATGAACCCCTCCGGGGTTTCCCGCGGGCAGAGCCCCAGGCGCCTGAGGATGTCGCCCACCTCGCCCTTGGCGATGTCAGTGCCCAGCACCCGGGTAAGCTTGGACATGCGCAGGGCAATCTCATGCCGCACCGGCAGGCTGCCCTCGTCGACGGCCTCGCGGATCGGGCCCGCGACGCCGCCGCCAATGGCCAGCAGCAGCTCAGTGGCGCGCTCCATCGCCCGCCGCTGGCCCATGAAGTCCACCCCGCGCTCAAAGCGGTGCGAGGCGTCAGTGTCAAGCCCATAGCGGCGCGCCCGGCCCTTGATGGCGTCCGGGGCAAAGAATGCTGACTCGAGGAGCACGTTGCAGGTGCTGTCGCCAATGCCCGAGTCCTGGCCGCCGAAGATGCCCGCCAGCGCAATCGGGCGATCCCGGTCGGCAATCACCAGGGTGTCGGGATCGAGGGCGATCTCCTCCCCCGAGAGCAGGGTCAGGCGCTCGCCCGAGCGCGCGTTGCGCACCACGATGCTCCCCCCCACCCGGTCAAGGTCGAAGGAGTGCATGGGCTGCGACAGCTCAAGCATCACATAGTTGGTGACATCCACGATGGGGGAGACTGGGCGCACCCCGCAGCGGCGCAGGCGCTCGGTCATCCACAGCGGGCTCGCGGCGCGCTGGTTGACCCCGCGGATGACCCGCGACAGGTAGCGGGGGCAGCTTTTCCAGGCCTCGACCGTGACCTCGACCGCGTCGGGGCAGCCCTCAGCCACCGCCGCCACCTCCGGCTCATGCAGGTCCTTGCCCAGCAGCACCGCCACCTCGCGCGCCACGCCGCGCAGCCCCAGGCAATCGGGGCGGTTGGTGGTGAGATCCACGTCGATGGCCACGTCATCAAGGCCCAGGCAGTCATGGAGATCCTCGCCCACCCTGGCGTCCTTTGGCAGCTCCATGATCCCGGATCCATCCTCGGAAAGGCCCAGCTCACGGTATGAGCACAGCATGCCCTCGCTGTCCACGCCGCGCAGTCTCGAGGGCTTGATCTCCACCCCGCCGGGCAGCTTGGCGCCCACCAGGGCGCAGGCCACCTTGAGGCCGGCGCGGCAGTTGGGGGCGCCGCACACCACCTGCAGCGGCTGCGCGCCGCCCACGTCCACCTCGGTGACATGGAGGTGGTCGGAGTTCTCATGGGCCCTGCAGGACCGGACCTCGCCCACCACCACCTTGGTGAACTCGCCGCACACCGGCCGCACCGAGTCCACCTCGAGGCCGGCCATGGTAATGAGATCGGAAAGCTCCTCGGCGCCCAGCTGGTTGTCCACCCACTCGTCAAGCCATTCTTTGTTGAAGATCATGTTGTCTGTCCAAAAATAAGTTGCATGGGTCCGGGCCCGCCCGCGGCGCGGCCCAGTCCGGGCGCCTAGGCAAACTGCCTGAGGAAGCGCAGGTCGTTCTCGAAGAAGGCGCGCAGGTCATTGACGCCGTAGCGCAGCATGGTCAGGCGCTCCACGCCCATGCCGAAGGCAAAGCCGGTGAAGCGCTCGGTGTCGATGCCCACGTTGCGCAGCACGTTGGGGTGCACCATGCCGCAGCCCAGGACCTCCAGCCACTTGCCGCCGCGGCGCCTGACGTCCACCTCCGCCGAGGGCTCGGTGAAGGGGAAGTAGGAGGGGCGGAAGCGCACCTCCAGCGACTCCTCGAAGAAGGCCAGCAGGAACTGGTGGAGGGTGCCCTTGAGCTCGGCGAAGGAGGTGTGCTCCTCAACCAGCAGGCCCTCGACCTGGTGGAACATCGGGGTGTGGGTCATGTCATAGTCATTGCGGTAGACCCGCCCCGGGGCAATCATGCGGATGGGCGGGCGCTGCTTCTCCATGATGCGGATCTGCACCGAGGAGGTTTGCGAGCGCAGCAGCAGCGAGTTCTCCAGCATGAAGGTGTCGTGCGAGGCCCGGGCCGGATGGTTGGGCGGCAGGTTCAGGGCGTCGAAGTTGTGGTAGTCGTCCTCGATTTCAGGGCCGCCCACGGTCTCAAATCCCATGGAGGAGAAGATCTCCTCGATGCGCTCGATGGTGCGGGTCACGGGGTGGATGTTGCCCTGGTCCGAGCGGCGGCCGGGCAGGGTGACGTCCACGCTCTCGCCCGCCAGGCGCCGCCTAAGCTCATCCTCCTCGATGGCGGCGCGGCGCCCCTCGATGGCGGCGATGACCTCCTGCTTGGCGGCGTTGATGGCGGCACCCAGCTGCGGGCGCTCCTCCGGCGAGCACTTGCCCAGACCCTTCATGAAGTCGGCGAAAATGCCCTTCTTGCCGAGAAACTCCACCCTGACCGCATCGAGGGCCGCGGCGTCCTGGGCCCCATTGGCCGCGGACACGCCCCGCGCCTTCGCCTCTTCAAGTTCCATGTGCAAAGATCCCCTGATCGCGCCTGGTGGCGCATTGAACCAAGTCCTGAATTAAAGCGTGCATTATCGCACAAATCCCCGCCTAGTATGAGGGCGCAATCAGGGGCAGCAGGAGGTGGCGGGCAGGGGGGCGGTACCCTGGGGACCGGGGATCAGGGGGCATCCCCGCCGAGGGCCGCGGCAGGCAGCAGCAGCGCCGCCTCCAGCCCGCTGGGACTGAGGTTGCGCATGCGGATCCGCCCCCCGAGGCGGTGCGCCGCCTGCGCGGCGATGGCCAGGCCCAGCCCGGTGCCCGGGGTGGCGGCGGTATCGCCGCCCACCCGGTAAAAGGGCTCTAGCACATGGGGCAGGTCCGCCTCGGGGATCCCCGGGCCGTCATCGCGCACCGCAATGGCGAGCGTCTCCCCCTCCTGCCAGGCGGTGAGATCGCAGCGCCCCCCCTCCGGGGCATACTTGAGGGCATTGGAGCAGAAATTGCCCAGGATGGACTTGAGATCCTGGCGGGGCACGGTGAGGGTGAAGTCCGGCTCGCCGTCAATGCCCAGGTCGATGCCCTTCTGGTCGGCGATGGGGCCCAGTTCCTCGATAACCTCCACCATGAGGTCCCGGACCGGCACCCGCGCGGCCGGCCTTTCCTGCCCGGAGGGTGCCGAGCCGCGCGCCAGGGTGAGGAGGTTGTTGGTCAGCTCCTGCTCCCTCCTGATGCCCTCGCGCAGCACCGCAAGGCGCTCCCTGGCCCGCGGCCCAAGGTCCTCGCCGCAGAGGCCCTCGGCCTCCAGGGCAATGGCGGTCAGGGGTGTGCGCAGCTCATGGGCGGCGTCGGCGATAAAGCGCTTCTCCCTCAGGATCCCATCCTTGATGCGCCCAAACAGCTGGTTGATGCTCATGACGAAGCTGTCCAGCTCAGAGGGGATCCGCCCCTCCAGCGGCGACAGGTCCTGCTCGTTGCGCTGCCTGAGCGCGCTGGCCATCTGGTCAACTGGGCGGAACAGGAGCCGTACCCCCATCGCCACCACCAGGACATAGGCCGCCAGCATGGCCAGGAACTCCAGGGCCGCGGTCCGCACGAAGGCCGCCCCCGCCTCATCGAGCAGTGACAGCGACATGGCCACCACAAAGCGCTTCCCGAAGCGGTTGGTCGCCACCAGCGCCCGGGCGCGCTGGTTGTCGATGAGCAGGCTGTAGAACCCGTCCCCCACCCTGGGGTCCAGGTAGCTGGTGCCCCCCGGGGGAGGCACCAGCGGGGCGATGATGATGTCGCGGTCCCCGGTGAAAAGATCGCTGAGCGACGGGACGGGGAAAAAGCCCTGCTCGCCCATCGGGCGGGGGGGCTGCGCCATGCGGGCGCGCGGGGCGCCGTCTTCGCTGTGGAGGCGGTGGCGGGGCATGCCCCCCCAGCGCTGCGGGATGAGCATGTCATAGCTGATGATCACCCCGGCCACCTGGCTGAGCTCATCATCAATGAAGGTCATGGTGTCGCGGCGCAGCGAGGAGAGCGAGGCCATGGTCATGAGGGCGATGACGGCCCCGCCGACCACCAGGAAGATGATGGCCAGGCGCAGGCGCAGCGAGCGGGCTAGGACTGCCTTGGGACCTTCCATCCCGCCCCCCTGACATTCTTGACCTGATCGCTGCCAATCTTCTTGCGCAGGCTATGGATCAGGAACTCCACGGCGTTGCTGTCCACCTCATCGTGCCAGCTGTAAATCCGCTGCTCAAGGGCCGCGCGCGAGAGCACCGCCCCCGGGCGCTCGAGCAGGGCCTGCAGCAGCGAGAACTCGCGGGCCGTCAGCGACACCTCGGAACTCGTGCCGTCCGCCCCCCGCACCTCCACCTCATGGGTGGCCGGGTTCAGCGTGAGCACGCCGTTGGACAGGGTCTTGAGCTCCCCGCCCTGGCTGCGGCGGGTCACCGCCCGGATCCGGGCGTCCAGCTCCTCAAAGGCGAAGGGCTTGACCACATAGTCATCCGCCCCGAGATCGAGGCCCCGCACCCGGTCGTCCAGGGCATCCCGGGCGGTCATGATGATGACCGGGGCCTTGAGGCCCTTGCCGCGCCACTCCGCAAGCAGCGCCTCCCCATCCACCCGGGGCAGGCCCAGGTCCAGGATGATGACCCCGTATTGCTCGTCAAAGGGGATGCTGCGCGCCGCGGCGCCGTCGCGCACCCAGTCCACGGCATATCCCTCACGCTCCAGGGAGCGGCGCACCGCCCCCCCGACCAGATCGTCATCCTCAACCAGCAGCACGCGCATGACAAGATCCCTCCGTGTTCCCGGCCACGCAGGGAAATGTTAGCCCAAAAAAAGTTAGTGGGGAATTAGGCGCCCGCGAGAAAGGCGAGCATCTCCTCGATGTAGTCGCCAAAGCGCTCAAAGCGGTGGCAGCCGCCATGGATCAGCACCTGGGGCGCCCTTGAGAAGAAGGACTGCGCCTTGGTGTAGTCCAGGGTCTCATCCCCATCCTGGAGGTAGACCTTGATGCGGGACGGATCGTAGGCCTGGGCCCTGGCGTCCAGGTCCCGGAGGGTGCCCAGCATCTCTGGGCGCAGCACAAAGCGCTCGCCGGTGGCCTCGTTCACCTGCTCGCCGATGAGGCTGGTGAAGTAGTCCTGGGGGTGCATGCAGGGGTTGAGCAGCACGGCCCTGAACCCCATCTCGATGGAGAGCAGCGTGGAGTAGAAGCCACCCATCGAGCTGCCCACCAGCCCGAGATCCTGCCCCTGGTAGGGGGCAAAGAACTCCCGCAGGGCCGCAATGGCCTCAGCTGGGGGATCGGGGTAATCCGGGGCCAGGAATCCCATGCCGGGGTGGTGCAGCGCGAGGTGATCGCGCAGTTGCCGGCTCTTTACCGCCTGCGACCCGGACAGGAAGCCATGCACATAGGCGACGATCATCAGTACCCCCTCACCCCGTAGTCAGGCACGAACAGGTCCGGCGGCAGGCGGTGGACCTCGGTCGATACCCCGCCATCCCGGTAGAGGGTGAGGTAGCGCCACCCCGGCCCCTTGCTGTCCAGCCCGAAGTCATGGGACAGCGGCGCAAACTGGATGGAGGTCGACGGGGTGGCCAGGCAGCGGATGCCGCCGGCCTGGCGATCCTGCTCCTGGTGCACGTGCCCGCAGAGGATCATCTTCACCTGCTCCCGCTGGGACACCGCCGAGAGGAACTCATTCTGGTTGTGCAGGGTCTGGGTGTCCAGCCAGGCGCTGTCCACCAGCAAGGGGTAATGGTGCAGGCAAATGACGGCCCGCCGGTCCTGGTGCTCCCGCAGCCGCGCGTTCATGAATTCAATCTCGTCACGCTGCAGCCAGCCGTGAGCCACCCCGTAGACCTCGGAGTTGAGGAAGCAGAACACCCAGTCCTCGCACAGCAGGCACTTGGCCACATGGACCTGGGAGGTGATCCGGGGGAAGATCCGGTACATCAGGGGACCATCATCATGGTTCCCGGGCAGGAAGAAGACCGGGCAGGGCAGACCGCGAATCAGCTCGGCAAAAATCTCATAGGACTCAAGTGAATAGTCCTGGGACACATCCCCGGTCATGATCACAAAGTCGAGGTGGCGCCCCTCGGCAAGCACCGCCTCAATGACCCGGCCGAGGCTGTCCGCCGTGGCGATTCCCAATAACCTTGCGTCACGACTGGCAAACAGGTGTGAGTCTGTCAGTTGCAGGATATGGATCTCGCCAGGATGAGCCGGCGCTATGCACTCGGTGTCCACTGCCCTTCTTTGTTGCCACCTTGCCTAAAAGCCTGGAGTAAAAGGGGGCACACGCCCCCGTTGCCCAAAGTCAACATCAAAAGGGAAGGCAAATCAATTGGTGATTGCGATTTAACGGATTCCTATCACAAACTGGGAATGGCTTTTTCCCGGCTTTATGATCCCGTTGGCAAATTGGAAAGGAACGACTCCCGCAGCTCCTGGTGGTGGATGCGCAGGTACTGCAGGGAAACCATCGCCGCGCAGTTGCAGATGCGCCCGCTGTCGCAGGCGGCGAAGGCATCGCTGGCGCTGGACTTGAAGATGCGGATGTCCTCGCTCTCCGCCTCCAGCCCGCCATGCCTTGCCAGGTGATCCGTGTCCACCGAGGCAATGAACATTGACAGGCGCTCCGAGCAGCCGCCCGGGCTCGGGTAGATGGCGCAGATGTAGCGCAGGTCCGAGGGACCCAGCACAATCCCAGACTCCTCGGCAAGCTCGCGGATGACCGCGTCAAGGGGTTTCTCCCCAGAGTCAATCATCCCTGCCACCACCTCGATCAGCCAGGGCGAGACCGGGTCATTGAGCGCCCCGGGGCGGAACTGCTCAATGAGCACCACCTCATCGGTGCGGGGATCGTAGGGCAGCACCGACACCGCATTCTGGTCGCGCTCGAAGATCTCGCGCTTGAGCACGGGGGTGACACTCCCGTCAAAGCGCTTGTATGACAGCTCATACTGGTCAAGGGCGAAACGGCTCTGGATGAGGCGCCGGCGCGCGTGCACGGTCACATCGTCCCTGAAGAGGCGCGGGCTGAAGTCCTGGTTTTCGCTGTCCATGCTCTGTGGTCCCGGTGGGGGTAAAATCCCATGCAGGCTGCCAGGGGGCAGCGCCACAGGAGTTCCCCATGTCCAAACTACTGCTCAAGGGCCCACTCGTGGTTGGGCCGCACCGCATTATACGCACCGATCTGCTGGTGGACGGCGCCTACATCGAAAAAATCGGCGAGGTCTCAGGCAGCGCCGGCGCCGACCAGGCCATTGACTGCCACGGGCTGATCGCCCTGCCTGGCGCCATCGACGCCCACGTGCATTTCCGCGACCCCGGCATGCCCGCCAAGGGCACCATCCGCTCCGAGTCCCGGGCGGCACTGCTGGGCGGGATCACCACCTTCATGGACATGCCCAACACCCAGCCCCCCACCACCACCATGGCCCGCGTCATGGAGAAGCGGGAAACCGCCAGCCGTGACAGCGTGGGCAACTATGCCTTCTACCTCGGCGCCGCCTCTGACAACCTCGATGACATCCGCAGCGCCGATCCCTGCGCCATCGCCGGGATCAAGGTCTACATGGGATCCACCACCGGCGGGCTCCTGGTCAGCGACCCAGGGCAGCTCGAGCGGGTGTTCAGCGCCGCGCCCTGCCTCATTGCCGCCCACTGTGAGGACAATGCCACCATTGAGGCGGCCATGCGCCGTGAGCTCACGGGGCGGCGCAAGGAGGACGTGCCCTTCATAGCCCATGAGTTCATCAGGAACCGCGACTGCTGCGTGCGCTCGAGCCGCCTGGCCATCTCCATCGCCCAGTCCACGGGGCGCCGCCTGCACATTATGCATGTCTCAACCAAGGAAGAGGTCGAGATGCTGCGCCCCCTCGCCCATGGCGACCTGGCCACCAGGACCGTCACCGGCGAGGGCTGCGTGCCCCACCTCTTCTTTTCCGACTCCTGCTACCAGGCGCTGGGCGCGGAGCTCAAGTGCAACCCCTCGGTGAAGGCCGAGCGCGACCGGCGCGCCCTGTCGCAGGCCATCCGGGAGGGGGTGCTGTCCACCATTGGCACCGACCATGCCCCCCATGAGCTGGCCCTCAAGTCCGGTCCCTACCAGGACACCGCCTCCGGCTGTGTCAGCGCCCAGCACTCCCTGCCCACCATGCTGGAGCTGTGCCGGCGGGGTGAGTTCACCCTTGAGGATCTGGCCCGCGCCATGGCGCAGAATGTGGCCACCCGCTATGGGATTGGGCGTCGCGGCACCCTCGAGGAAGGCAACTTTGCGGACATAGTCCTGGTGGACATGGCCCGCCCCCGGCAGGTCACGGTCCAGGATCTCGCCAGTCCCTGTGGGCACTCACCGTTCCTCGGGCACACCTTCCCCGCCTCCGTCCAGCACGTGGTGGTCAGTGGCATCCTCAAGGTCCGGGATGGGAAACTGGTTGACGAGCGCCCTGGAAAGGCGGTGGAATTCTGCCGTAATTAATACAACAGAATAATTTTCATACTGATATATATTTTATTTTATATCACATAGTCCAACCCACATCACAAAAAAAAGTGAATTGCCCCCATTTTGCTTTGAAATTTTGGGAGGCCGGCCTTAAGATTTAACCATGGGCGGGCGGGAAGCGCCCGGCCGCGAACGAAAGAAACACGTTTCTGTCTCAAGAGGGAAAACACTATGGCTACTGACATGTTCATCAAGATCGACGGCATCGATGGCGAGTCCGCGGACAAGGGCCACGGCAAGTGGATTGACGTGATCACCTTCTCCCACGGCGCCGAGCAG
>JAILEI010000160.1 GCA_024688225.1 Succinivibrionaceae bacterium | reverse complement strand
ACTCCACGGTTACCGACTTGGCGAGGTTGCGCGGCTGGTCCACGTCGGTGCCGTTGATGACCGCCACGTGGTAGGCCAAAAGCTGCAGCGGGATGGTGAAGAGGATGGGGTCGAGATCCCCGCTCGCGCCGGAGCGCAGCGGGATGACGGACACCCCCTCGCCGCGCAGCGGGGGCGCGGAGCCCTCGGCGCAGAAGATGTACAGGCGCCCGCCGCGCGAGCGCACCTCCTCGATGTTGGAGGCGAGCTTGCCGAGCAGGCGGTTGTCGGGGGCCACCACCACCACCGGCATGCTCCCGTCAATGAGGGCGATGGGCCCGTGCTTGAGCTCGCCCGCGGCGTAGCCCTCGGCGTGGATGTAGCTCACCTCCTTGAGCTTGAGCGCCCCCTCGAGGGCGATCGGGAACATGCACCCGCGCCCGAGGAAGAGGGCGTGGCGCCGTGGCGCCAGCTCGGCCGCGAGGCGCAGCACCCCGGGGTCGCCTGAGAGGATGTCCTGGCAGCGCTGGGGCAGGGCCCGCAGCTCGCCAACGCGCCGCCGCAGCTCCTGCGGGGCGATGGTGCCGCGCAGCTGCCCGAGGAGCAGAGCGAGCAGCATCATGCACACCAGTTGCGTGGTGAAGGCCTTGGTCGAGGCCACCCCAATCTCGGTCCCGGCGCGGGTGGGCAGGGACAGCCCCGACTCGCGAGCGAGCGAGGAGCCCGGGACGTTGCACACGCACAGGGTCTGCTCGTAGCCCTGGCCCTTGGCAAGGCGCAGCGCCGCCAGGGTGTCGGCGGTCTCCCCGGACTGGGAGAGGGTCAGGAACAGGGTGTGCGGGCGCACCACCGCATCGCGGTAGCGGTACTCGGAGGCAATCTCCACGCTGCAGCCCACCCGGGCGAGGCCCTCGAGCCAGTAGCGGCCCACCAGGCCCGCGTGGTAGGAGGTGCCGCAGGCGACCACCACCACCTGCTCGATGCCCGCCAGGCAGGAGGCATCGCCCCCGCGCACGCACGAGGGGCTCACCACGCCATCCCCGAGGCAGCCCTCAAGGGTGGAGGCGATGGCCGCGGGCTGCTCGTGGATTTCCTTCTCCATGAAGTGCTGGAAGCGCCCGCGGCTCGCCGCGTCCGCCCCCAGCTCCGACTCGCAGACCTCATAGGGCGCCTCATGGCCGTCCTCGCCCAGCACGGCCAGGGAGTCACGGCGCACCAGCGCCACCTGCCCCTCGCCAAGGTAGACGAAGCGGCTGGTCACGGGCAGCAGCGCCAGCGCGTCCGAGGCCACGAAGGACTCGCCGACGCCCAGCCCGATGGCCAGCGGCGAGCCGCGGCGCGCGGCGTAGATGGTGCCCGGGTCGCGGGAGTCGATGAGCGCGATGGCGTAGCTGCCGGTGGCCTGGGCGAGCGCCTCCCGCAGCGCGGTGAGCGTGTCGGGGGCGGTCCTCGCGCAGAGGTGGATGAGGCCCAGCAGCGCCTCGGTGTCGGTCTCCGAGGCCAGGGTGTAGCCCTCGGCCCCAAGGCGCGAGCGGATTTCCTGGTGGTTCTCGATGATGCCGTTGTGCACCATCGCCAGGGTGCCCATCAGGTGGGGGTGGGCGTTCCGCTCGCTGGGGGCGCCGTGGGTGGCCCAGCGGGTGTGGGCGATGCCCAGGGTGCCGCGCGGGCGCTCCGCCTCGACCTTGGCCGCCAGTTGCGACACCTTGCCCACCGCCTTGACGCAGTGCAGGGCGCCACCCTCGAGCAGGCACAGGCCGGCCGAGTCGTAGCCGCGGTACTCGAGGCGCCTGAGGCCCTCGAGCAGGATGGGGGTGACGTCACGCTCCGCGACGCCGGCGACTATTCCGCACATGGGTGATCCTCACTTCTTGCTGGGGCGCTCGTACCCGGCCCTGAGATCGACCGAGCGGTGGTTGATGGCGAGCGCCCCCTCGGGGATCTCGCGGGTCACGGTGGTGCCGGCGCCAATGGTGGCGCCATCGCGCACCGTGACCGGGGCCACCAGCTGCGTGTCCGAGCCGATGAAGACATCGTCCCCGATCACGGTGCGGTGCTTGTTGGCCCCATCGTAGTTGCAGGTGATGGTGCCGGCGCCCACGTTGACGTTGCGCCCCAGCTCGGCGTCCCCGAGGTAGGAGAGGTGCCCGGCCTTGGTGCCCTCCCCGAGGCGCGCCTTCTTGCACTCGACAAAGTCGCCCACGTGCACGGTGTCGGCGAACTCGTTGCCCGGGCGCAGCCGCGCGAAGGGCCCGATGGTGTTGTTCCTGCCCAGGCGCGATCCCTCAATCACGGTGTAGGGGGAGATGACGCTGCCCGCCCCGATGCTGCAGTCCTTGAGCACGCAGCCCGGGCCGACCGTGACATTGTCGCCCAGCGTGACCTCGCCCTCGATGACCACGTTGATGTCGATGAAGACATCCTGGCCGCAGGAGAGGGTGCCGCGCACGTCCAGGCGCGCGGGATCGGCCAGGGTCACCCCGGCGGCGAGCAGCCCCTCTGCCGCGCGCCGCTGGAAGAGGCGCTCCATGGCCGCCAGCTGGGCATTGTCGTTGACCCCGCCGAGCGCCGCGAAGTCCGGGGCCTTGACCGCGGCGACCCCGCGGCCCTGGGAGGCGAGCAGCCCCACCAGGTCGGTGAGGTAGTACTCGCCCTGGGCGTTCTGGTTGCCAATCTGGGGCAGGAACTCGCGCAGGGTGGCCGCGCTTGCGGCAATCATGCCGGTATTGACCTCGTGGATGGCGCGCTCAGCCTCGCTGGCGTCCTTCTCCTCCACGATGCGCTGCACCGTGCCGCCCGCGCCGCGCACGATCCGCCCATAGCCGTGGGGGGCGGGGCAGTCGGCGGTGAGCAGGCTCATGCCCCCGCTGGGCAGCGCCTCTAGCAGCGCCCTGAGATCCCCAGGCGGGGTGAGGGGGGTGTCCCCGTAGAGCACCAGCACCGTGGCGCCCTCGCCAACCTGGGGCAGGGCGGTGCCCACGGCGTGGGCGGTGCCCAGCTGCTCGCGCTGCTCGGCGGTTGCAACCCTGGCGCCCAGGGCGGGGGGGAGCTGGGCGAGCGCCTCCCGGACCGCCGCCCCGCCATGCCCGGTCACCACCACGATGCGCTCGGGGTCGAGCGCGGCGGCGGCCTTGATGACATGGAAGAGCAGCGGGGTGCCCGCCAGGGTGTGGAGGACCTTGGGGAGGCGCGAGCGCATGCGCTTGCCCATGCCCGCGGCCAGGATGACGACGTTGAGTGGCATTATCCCTCCTGCTTGGACTTGGCGCGCCGGGCGCGCAGAACCTGCATTATAGTCAAGATGATCCCCAAAAGCGCGAAGGGCACGCTCAGCAGCTGCCCCACGGTGAGCGGCAGCCCGGTGCTGTAGTCGGCCTGCTCAAGCTTGAAGGGCTCGATGAGGATGCGGGCGGTGAAGATGAGGCTGAGCATCAGCCCAAAGAGCGCCCCGCGGGGGCGCCCCTTCCACCTTATGTAGAGCGTGGCCAGGATGGTGAAGGTGGCAAGGTAGGCCAGGGCCTCGTAGATCTGCACGGGGTGGCGGGGGAAGTCCTCCCCGAGGCGGGCGAAGATCACCCCGAAGGAGCCGTCGGTGGGGTGCCCGAGGATTTCCGAGTTGCAGTAGTTGCCTACCCTGATCAGGGTGGCGACCAGGGCCACTGGCACGCTCAGCAGGTCGGTGAGCTGCAGGAAGGTGTAGCGGGTGCCGCGGATGAAGATGAGGATGGCGGCGATCACCCCCAGGGTGCCGCCGTGGCTGGCGAGCCCGCCCTGCCAGATCTTGAGGATCTCGAGGGGGTGCGCGAGGTAGAAGTCCGGCTCGTAGATGAGGCAGTGGGCCAGGCGCGCGCCCAGCAGGGTGCCCACGAAGATGTAGAAGAGCAGGCGGTCGAGATCCTCGCCGCGCTGTCCCTCGCGGCGGAACATGGCCTGCATGATCGCGTAGCCGATGAGGAAGCCCAGGGCAAAGAGCAGCCCGTACCAGCGCAGTGACACTGGCCCCAGGGTGAGGGCAATCGGATCGATGGTGTTGGTGATGAGCATGTGGCCTCCGCAGGCGCCGCCACCGGGGCGGCCATGGGGGGCAATTCTAACGGCAAAGCGGGGGCGTGGGTAAGGCCGGGTGGTAAAATGGCGCCCCCACGGTTGCGCAGGGAGGTGGCGCCCATGCAGGTTTTCATTGCCAGTCCCCAGGATCTTGGGCCCTGGCGCGCCCGGCTGCCCGCCCTGCCTGCCCCCGAGGGGCGCCGCCGGGAGTCCTTCCTCAATGGCCGGGCGCTGATCCTGGCCGCCGCCACCCTCGCCGGGCAGGAGGTTGACCTGCTGGGCATCGGGCGCGCGGAGGGCGGCAAGCCCCACTTCACCGCCCCGGGCGCCCCGGGGTTCAACCTCAGCGACAGCGGGGAGCTGCTCGCCCTGGCCTTTGGGCAGGGCGAGATGGGGGTGGATCTCGAGGCCGTCAGGGAGCGCCGCTTCCTGTCGCGCCTGGCGCGCTACGCCCTCACCCCGGGGGAGCTCAGCCACTTCAGCGGCCTTGGGGACGGGGCGGCGCAGCTGCGCTTCTTCATCCGCCAGTGGACGGTGCGCGAGTGCCTGGTGAAGGTCTCAGGCGCGGGCCTTCGGGACCTGCGCCGGGTTGAGGTGGACCTTGGGCAAGGCACGGCCGCGGCGCCCGGGGTGGCGGCGGGCCAGGTGCGCTGCCTGGGCCTTTGCGGCGGGCTGCCTGAGGCCTGCCTGAGCGCCTATGTCCCCCCAGGCGGCACC
>JAILEI010000118.1 GCA_024688225.1 Succinivibrionaceae bacterium | reverse complement strand
CACCCGCACCGGCGGGGTGCCGATGAAGCGGCAGGGCTCCACCGATGACGTGGCCCGCGCGGTGACCGCCCTCGCCACCGGGGCCCTGGGCTACACCACGGGCGAGGTGATCCGCGTGGACGGCGGCATGCACATCCACGGCGTCCGGGTCTAAAGCCTCACCAGGCCGCACCCGGGACCGGTTTCACCAGTCCCCGCCTGAGAATTCCACCGCAGCGGTGGAATTTTTCGTTTCAGGGCATCAGGACCCAGGGCAAGGCGACACTGCTAAAAAATTCCCGTAGAATCAAGAAAGTTCATTGATTTGGCCAGGGGTTCTGCAGAGCAAAGGGCATCAGCCATACTCGCCTTCCTGCTCAATTTTGGCGATGAGCCACTGATCATTGACCAGCCAGAGGATGATCTTGACAATGCCATGGTGTATGACCTGATTGTCAGCCAGATTCACAAGATCGAGGGCAAGCGACAGCTCATTGTGGCTACACACAATCCAAACATCGTGGTCAACGGCGATGCCGATTGGATCACCGTCCTTGAATACAAAAACGGACAAGTCAGGATCCACAAGCAAGGAAACCTTATGGACCAGGGCATACGCGACTCCATTTGCTCCATAATGGAGGGGGGCCGGGAGGCCTTCGAGAAACTCTACAAAAAAATTACGATGAAAGATCAAGATGCTTGACACCACTGACGAGCTGCTGAGGCAAATTCGCCTAGGTGGGGATTCCTCGCTTGAGCTTAAGGATCTAAGGTACAGCGGCAACACCGTAAAGGCACCGCACCCCAACACCATGGCCGATGAGATTGCGGCCATGGCCAACACCGCGAGTGGCGTTCTGGTGCTGGGGATTGACGACAAGTCAAGGACCATTGTCGGCATCCCTGAGGAAAGGCTCGATGCGGTTGAGGCCTGGATCAGGGGGATCTGCAACGACCTCATTACCCCACAGCTCCTGTGCCGGATCAGGAAAGTCCCGGTGACCGCATATGACGGCAGCGAGCGGGTGCTGATCAGGGTGGACATTCCCAAAAGCCTTTTTGTCCACCAGAGCCCGGGCGGCTATTACCACCGCATCGGCGGCTCAAAACGCATGATGAGCCCTGAGGCGCTGGCCAGACTGTTCCAGCAGCGCAGCCAGGCCAGGATCATCCGCTTTGATGAGCAGTCCGTGCCAGATGCCCCCAAGGGCTGCCTGGAGAAGGGACTGTGGGAAAAGTTCAGGACTGACCTGTCCCCAGAGGACGATCAGGAGTTCCTGACCAAACTTAAGCTGCTCACCAATGATGATGATGGCAACCTGTGCCCCAGCGTGAGCGGCATCCTCATGGCGTGCAGGGAACCACAGGAGTACCTCAAAAACGCCATGGTCCAGGCCGTGGCATACAGCGGCACCGAAAGGAACGCGGCTTACCAGCTGGATGCCCAGGACATCGTGGGCCCGCTTGACGCGCAAATCACTGAGGCGTGCAAGTTTGTGAGGCGCAACATGAGGGTCGGCGCCACCAAGGATCCGGCCCGCATGGACATACCCCAGTTCTCAATACCGGCAGTGTTTGAGGCGGTGGTCAATGCCGTTGCCCACCGCGACTACTCAATGCAGTCCTCAAAAATCCGCCTGCACATGTTTTCTGACCGACTGGAAATATTCTCGCCTGGTGCCATTCCCAATACCATGACCATCGAGAGCCTTCCCTTGCGGCAAGCCACCCGCAATGAGTTGCTAACCAGCCTGCTGGCGCGCTGCCCCGTGGAAACCCCCAGTGCAAATGGGCCAAGAAAGTTCCTGATGGACAAGCGCGGCGAGGGAGTGCCCATCATCCTTTCCGAGAGCAAGAAACTCTCGGGCAGGTATCCAGAATACCAGCTACTCGATGAATCAGAGTTGCTTTTGACCATATTCGCCGCCGCCCCCCGCTAGACACGGCTGACCAGGGCAGTCACCGCTAGGGGGCATCCCTGGCGAGCAGCGCGCGGGCCCGCCCATAGGCGGCGGTGAAGCCCCGGAGGGAAAAGCGCAGCATCGAGCCCCCGAGGCGGATGCGCAGCACGCGCCCCTGCATGGCATCGGCGATGAGATCCGCGCCGAGGCCATCATGGAAGGTGGCGTAAAGGCCCTGGCCGTCGGGGAGCACCGTGGCGCGCCCCTCGTGCACCCTCAGCCCATCCACCCGCAGCCGCGCGCCCAGCTCCACCGGCTCGGCAGGCAGCGCCAGTCCCGCCCCCCGCTCCATGACCGCCATCAGGTAGCCGCCGTCACGCCCGAGGTCAATGGTGAGCGTCTCGCCGCCGCTTGCGGTGGCAAGGCGCGCGCAGGTGGTGCCGCCCACCTCCAAAAGCCCTGACACCCAGCTGCCGTGCTGTTGCCGCTCCC
>JAILEI010000116.1 GCA_024688225.1 Succinivibrionaceae bacterium | reverse complement strand
GGGGCCAGGGGGCGGCCGCGCGGCGCGGGGGGCGGGGGGAGGATGCGGCTGACCATCGCCCCGGCGGGGCAGATCACGGCCTCGGCCGCGGCGCTCATCCCCTTGCAGGGGATGGGGTGCATCCAGGGCAGGTTGCCGAGGCGCAGGAGCGTGCCGCGCACATAAAAGGCGCGGCCGTAGATGCTCAGGCGGCGCAGCGGGGCGCGGCTGCGCGAGGTGAGGAAGGCGAGGGCGTCCGAGCGCGCGTTGCTGCCCAAAAGCAGCCGTGCGCTGCCCGAGTCAAGATCCTCGGGCCCTGCGGGCAGGCCCTTGAGCAGCTCCTCGCGCGTGGCGCGGCGCAGCTCACGCTCAAGGTGGGTGCCTGAGACCAAAAGCGCGCCGCCCTGCACCGCGTAGAGGGGGCTGTAGGGGCGGTTGGCCTTGCCGCCCTGGGCGAGGAAGGCGGCAATCTTGGCGCGCAGCGCGCGCGGGGCGGCCTCGCTGAGGATGAGATCGCGCAGGCACAGCCGCGCGCTCGACTCCGCGAGCAGTCCCCAGAAGCCCCCGGGGGTGCGGTCCGTGCGGCCTTCCTGGCGCCCTGCGATGCGAAGCGGGGCGGGGGCCTGCTCGAGCACTGCCCTTGAGAGGTGCAGGGGGTCGAGCGCCTCGCCATCGGCTGCTAGCACCTCATAGTCCCTGGCGTGCGCGAGCGCCCAGCTGAGCGCGCCGATGAGGCACAGCCGCGACTGCACCGCTTGCGGCTCATGCAGCGCGCGGCCCAGGCTGGCGGCCAGTTTCTCGCGCAGCGTGAGGGACTTGATGGCGATGCGCAGCGTAAGGCGCAACAGGCTGTTGGCCTCCCCCTGGGGCAGCGCCAGGGTGGCGGGCAGGGGGCCCACCGCCTCAAAGAGCGCATTAATGAGGGGCAGCACCTCATGTTCATGCGCCGCGCGCGGCAGGCGCATGCGCCGGCGCAGCTCGTGGATCTCCGCCTGCGCGGCACCCATGAGGCGCCCCCTTGCTGCCATCCTAAGCTCCACGGCCAGGGCCGCTTCTGTCTTGCCGTCCATTCCTTTTTGCTCCTGTGGTTGAAAGTTGGGTTATCTGGCGGGGGCTATCATCAGCCCAACTTTTTTTTCGCTGACCATTTGGCCGGCACGGCTGCCGGCCAAATGGATCACGAATCTTGCCAGGGGCGCTCAAAAGGGGGGCAACCTACGGGCGGGAAAGGAAAAAACCGAAATAAAAATATTTTTTTGGGAAATTGCAAAAGTGTGATTTAAATCACACTTCAAGGGCAGGGGAAAAGGGGGTTGGGGGTACAGGGGGCGCCGATCAGGGCCAAGTCCCAGGGCCTGGGCGGTGGGGGGCGTTGCCTGAGGGTGAGGGCGCTGCTTAGGCCTTGCCCTGGGCGAGCTCGCGCAGCCGCGGGCGCAGCACCTTGCCCACCGCGCTGCGCGGCAGGCTCTTCATGAACACCACCTTGGAGGGCACCTTGTAGCCGGTGAGGGACTCGCGGCAGAAGGCGAGCAGCTCCTCCTCACTGAGCCGCCCGTGGCGCACCGCAAAGAGGCAGATGCGCTCCCCGCTGCGCTCATCGGGCATCGCCACCGCCGCGCACTCGGCGATCTTGGGGTGGCTGAGCACGGTCGCCTCCACCTCCGAGGGGAAGACATTGAAGCCCGAGACATTGATCATGTCCTTGAGGCGGTCGATGATGCAGAGGCTGCCATTCTCGCGCCACACCGCGATGTCGCCGCTGCGCACCATCCCCTCGTGCAGGGCGTGGGCGGTCTCCCCGGGGTTCTGGTAGTAGCCCTGCATCACGTTGGGGCCGCGCACCCACAGCTCCCCGGGCACCCCGGGGGAGGTGACCCGCTCCCCTTTTTCATCGATGAGGGTGATCTCCAGGCCCGGGAGCGGGAAGCCGATGGAGCCGCCCGCAAGCGAGCCGTCGAGGGGCGCCACCGCGCACACCGGCGAGCACTCGGTAAGCCCATAGCCCTCGATGACCGGGTGCCCGGTTTGCTCGAGGAAGAGCGAGGCGGTGTCCTGGCGCAGCGCGGTGCCCCCCGCGATGCAGTGGCGCAGCGCGCTGGCGCTGCCGCCTTTTTGCAGCGGGCCCTCATGGGCGAGCGCCCGGAAGAGCGGATCGACCCCAAAGAGGTAGGTCACCCCCTCGGCGGCGATGGCGCGCGCGAGGGGGCCGGGGCGGCGGGGATCGGCAACCAGCGCCACGGTGGCGCCCGCGGAGATGAAGGTGAGGTGGCAGACGGTCTGGGAGAAGATGTGGTAGAGGGGCAGGGCGCAGAGCGCGACCTCATTGGCCTCGCGCAGCTCCGTCCCCAGGTAGGCGCGCACCTGGGCGATGTTGGCGAGCAGGTTGCCATGGCTGAGCATCGCCCCCTTGGGCTTGCCGGTGGTGCCACCGGTGTACTGCAAGAGCGCCAGGTCGGAGGGCCCCACCTCGGCGCGGGGCGGTTCGTAGGCCGCGCCCGCCTGCAGGGCGTCGCACATCGAGATGATGGGGCAGGGGAAGCGCCCCACGTGCCCGCGGAAGGCCTTGAGCGCGGCCAGGGCGTCGATCATCATCCCGCGCGCGCCCAGCATCTCCCCGGGGGTGGAGAGCAGCAGGGCGCTGAGCTTGACCTCCCTGCAGACCCGCAGCAGGCGCGGGGCGAGGGTGGAGAGCGCCACTACGTGGGTGGCGCCTGAGCCCTGCAGCTGCTCGACGATCTCGCGCTCGGTGTAGAGCGGGTTGAGGTTGACGAGCACCACCCCAAGGCGCAGCGCCGCGAAGGTGGTGATCGGGGACTGGATGAGGTTGGGCATCAGCATGGCGAGCCGATCGCCCTTCTTGAGGCGCCAGACATTGGCCAGGAAGGAGGAGAGGCTGGTCACCTGATCCAAAAACTCGCGGTAGGTGAAGCTCACCCCGTAGCTGCGGTAGGCCACCGCCGCAGGGTGCGCCGCGACCACGCCCTCGAGCATGGCACCCAGCGACTTTGGCCCTTCTTGCCCGGAAATTGGTTCAGCGCCTGCCATTGTCACCTCCAAAACCCACAGCAATACAGCATGATAGCACGCTAAGTGCTGTGATAAAATGCCCTAGGGCCCACCCACGGGCCACCTAGGATTGAAAATGCAACCTCGCGCACTGCCCCTTACCTGCCTTTTGTCCGCGGCGCTCGCCCTTGGCGGCTGCGCCACCATCAAGAACACCTGGCCCCTCTCCATCTGGCTGGGCGACCATGCCCCGGCCCCCTTTGTGAGCATGGCGGAGGCCAAGCTCCCGCAGGGCAAGCTGCGCAAGGACGTGATCCCCTACGCTGAGCGCTGCGAGCAGGGCGGGGATGGCTCGGCCTGCGTCTACGCCGGCCGCTCCATCGAGGACGGGCGCCCCCTCTCCTCCTCCAAGGAAGGCGAGAAGCTGTCCCGCCGCTATGAGCAGCTGCACCTCGCGCTCAAGTACTACGAGCTGGCCTGCTCGATGCGCGAGCCGCGCGGCTGTGAGTACGCGGGGGACGTGCATTACTTTGACTACGCGGCCTCGCCCTACTTCCGCGAGGCCGACCACCTGCCCTCGATGACCCTCCTGCATGATGACACGGTGGCGCTCTCCTACTACACCAAGGGCTGCGAGCTGGGGCACTCCTACTCCTGCGCCAAGCAGGGCGACCTGATGGCGGCGGATCTCGCGGATCGCTACGGCGATCGCTTTGAGTCCTACTCTGAGAGTGATGCGAAGCCGGTGCTCGACACCTACCGCAAGTCCTGCGATCTCAACAACCGCTTTGGCTGCTATGGCCTCGGGCTCGCGCTCTCCAACCCCATGTACGCCTCCCTCAAGGATCGGGTCGCGGCGCGCGACGCCTTCCGCCGCTATTGCGCCCTGGGCAATGAGTACTCCACCTGCCTTGATCGCCTCAAGGAGCGCGGGGAGCTGGGCATTGGCCCCTACCCCAAGCCCAAGTCGCGCTTTGAGGACAACCCCAGCGTCCTGGCCCGCTCCTGGGACAAGCGCCCGCCTAGGACCAGGAAGGAGATAGCGGCGGCGGAAAAGGCCGCCGAGGAGGCGCAGAAGGCGGCGGAGAAGGATCCGCGCAACCCTGAGGGCGGCCGCCTGGCGTGGATCCGCCCCGACTTCATTGAGGAGGGGGTGGCGAGGCAGCCGCTGATGCAGGCGGGCAAGAAGTCCAACCTCTACCTTGACATGGTCAAGCGCCAGCCTGACATCCACCGCAGCTGGTGGCCCGAGCCCACTGGGGAGACTGGGGGCAAGTAGGGCGACCGGGCAATCCCTGGCCCAGGGGCGCTGATCCTCGGGGTGCCCCATTGGTGAGGTGCGCCATGGCGCAGTGGGCAGGCGATCTGGCCCCAAAAAACTGGATCACCGCCTCCTGGCGCTCAGGGTCAGTTATTCTTCCAAGTGAGGTCATCAATTCTTCCACCCAGGGTTTTAAGTTCTGGGTCGGGCATTCTTCCACCCGTAACCGTTGTTAATTATTAAGTGACGATCCTTCGAGGATCCATGGCGGGCGGCGTCGAATCCGCGCAGCGTTAAGGAGCAGGTTGCGCCGCCGCCAGCCCTTGATGGAAGGTGTGCCGCCTCGGGCGCTGCGCGTCCCTGGCGAAAGCGTCTCCAAAATCGCCGCCAGGCGGGGTGTCCCAGGGCACCGGATCTAAGGCGTCTCCTGCCAGCGCCTGGGCAGGGACTTCATCAAGGCGCGCTCGCAGCGCATCACAGCGGGACTGATGATGGGCAGCCCGCGCCTAGAGAGGCCATGGTCAGTCCCCCGCCAGGCGACCCTCCCGATGCCCAGGATCCCAAGCACCCCTGCGCGCATGCTGCGCCCGCCAGCGCCGGGACCACGGGGCTGACCCGCTGCCGTCGCCCGCCATCAGCGATGGCGACCCGGTCGAGGCTGCGGCTGCGCGCCAGCCTGGATTTCTCGCCGGCCGGCCCGCAGCAGGCCATTGCTTAGGCTGTAGGGGAAACAGCCGCATAGCGCATGCGTGCAGTTTGCAGCAGTGTCAGGGCCGGTGACAATTTATTTTCCCACCAGATAAAAAACGCTCGATTAAAGGCATTATTTCTTTCTGGTGATTAGGGGGCTTTTAAGGGTTATTGTGCAGAGGCCTGTAATATCTCTCAGTCAAGAATATCTCAGCAGATAAAGGCGCTTGAAGAGGAACTTGGAGTACTGCTTTTAAGAAGGCATAACAGAACCTTCTCTCTGACAGAAGCGGGAGAATTATTTTATCGAAAATCAACTATTATCATGTCAGACGTAAACATTCTTCTGTCTGATATAAGACGACAGGTTCAGCATAGTGATGAAAGACTCAGAATCGGATATCCTGTCAATTTTGCTGATGAACAGATTATCAACAGTGTTTCTGCATTTAAAAACAGATATCCAG